>DASQRI010000181.1:0-2873 GCA_035642975.1 Mycobacterium sp. | reverse complement strand
GCGGCTTTGTCGATTTGCCACTGTCTCGCGCGGCGCACGACTCCTACTGTTATCGCCACGGTGTCAGTCGCACTACCAGAAGGAGCCAGGACAATGGGGTTCACCAAGCCGTATCTACCGGATGTTGATCCGGACGCCTTCCTGAAGAAGCCGCTGATGGAGCGGATGCGGATTCTCGCCGTCGAATGGGCCGAGAACGGCTTCGGCGCACCGCGGATGGTCCACACGATGTACATCGTGAAACTGGTCGTTTTCTTCGCGATCGGAGGCATCACAGTAGCGACCGCGACCTCCGGCCTACCCGCTTTCTGGCATGTCGCCGAATGGTGGAACCAACCGATCGTCTACCAGAAGGTCATCCTGTGGACCGTGCTCCTCGAGACCATCGGTGTGGCCGGTTCATGGGGGCCGCTGGCCGGCAAGGCCAAGCCGTTTACCGGTGGCATCCTGTTCTGGGCCCGAACCGGAACGATCCGGCTGCGGCCGTGGAAGTGGGTGCCGTTCACCGGCGGCGACCGGCGCACGTGGTTTGACGTCAGCGTCTACCTGGCATTGCTGGTGAGCCTGGCCGCCGCACTGCTTTCGCCGGGCGTGCACAGCGACTCGCTCTCAAAGGCACTGCCGCACAACACATCCGGAGTTGTTAACCCGGCCCTGCTGATCGCGCCGATCGCGCTGCTGGTGCTGATTGGCCTGCGGGACAAGACCATCTTCCTGGCCGCCCGCGGCGAGCAGTACCTGCCGGTCATGGTCATCTTCACCGTGCTGCCGTTCGTGAACATGATCATCGCGTTGAAGATGGTGATCGTGCTGGTGTGGGTCGGCGCCGGCTTCTCGAAGTTCGGTAAGCACTTCTCCAACGTCATTCCGCCGATGGTCAGCAATACGATCTTCGCGCCCAAATGGGTGCGACGGGCGCACTACCGCGACTTCCCGCGCAACCTGCTGCCGTCGCGGCTGGCCGACTTCATGGCACACGTCAACGGCACCACAGTCGAAATCGCGGCCCCGCTGATCCTGTTCTTCTCCACCAACAAGTGGGTGACGCTGGCCGCGGCGCTGTTGATGGTCGGGTTCCACCTGTTCATCATCTCGACCTTCCCGCTGGCGGTGCCGCTGGAATGGAACGTGGTTTTCGCCTACACCACGATCTTCCTGTTCCTCGGCTTCCCGAACTGGAGCGGATACGCCCCGTGGAACATGACTCCGCCTTGGCTGGCTCTCGTCATCGCGGCCGCGCTGCTGTTCTACCCCGTGCTGGGCAACCTGCGACCCGACAAGGTTTCCTTCCTGCCCTCGCTACGGCAGTACGCCGGCAACTGGGCCTCTGCGGTGTGGGCGTTCGCGCCGGGCGCCGAGGCGAAGCTGGACCGGGTCACCCGCCCGACTCGCAACCAGGTCGACCAGTTCATCGCGATCGGCTACGAACCGCAGTGGGCCGAGATCACCGCCCAGCGAACCATCGCGTGGCGCACCATGCACAGCCAGGGCCGCGGCCTGTTCTCGCTGCTGCTGAGCCACCTGCCCGACATCGACACACGGACCGTGCGGGAAGCCGAGTTCATCTGCAACTCCCTGATCGGGTTCAACTTCGGCGACGGCCACATGCATGATGCAGACATGATCCAGGCCGTGCAGCGCGAAGCCGGCTTCGAGCCGGGCGAGTGCGTCGTCGCTTGGGTGGAGTCGGAAGCCTTCGGCAGTGGCGTCCAGCACTACCAGCTGATCGATGCCGCGCTCGGGGTGATCGAGCGAGGCACCTGGAAGGTGGCCGACGCAGTCGCCGAACAGCCCTGGTTGCCCAACGGCCCCATCCCGACCGAGGTGAGTTGGTCAATGCCCGGCACCGAGCCGGCTCACGGAGCGCTGGCATGACTACCGCGGTGGTGGTGGGGGGCGGGCCCAACGGGCTCGCCGCCGCCATCTCCCTGGCCGCCGAAGGCGTTTCGGTCACCGTGCTCGAGGCCGCCGACGAGGTCGGCGGTGGTGCCCGCAGCAGCGAGGCGATCATCCCGGGCCTGCTGCACGACCACTGCTCCGCGATCCACCCGATGGCCGTGGGCTCGCAGTTCTTCAGCCGCTTCGACCTGCAGCGTTACGGACTGTCGTGGCGCTGGCCGGAGATCGATTGTGTGCATCCGCTCGACGGCGGCAGTGCCGGCGTGCTACACCGCTCGGTGGAACAGACCGCGGCCGGTCTTGGTCGCGACGGATCGCGATGGCGGCTCGCCTTCGGCTACCCCGCCGCCCGGTTCGATGCGCTCAGCGACGACATCATGCGGCCGCTGTTGCGGTTTCCGCATCATCCGCTGATGCTGGCCCGGTTCGGTGCACCAACCGTGCTTCCCGCGTCCACGTTCGCCCGGCTGTTCCGCACCGACGAAGGGCGAGCCTTGTTCGGAGGTGTTGCGGCGCATGCCTTCCGGCCGCTGCACTACCCGATGACCTCGGCCATCGGCATGGGCATCATCGCGGCCGGCCACCGGCACGGCTGGCCGGTTGCCGAAGGCGGATCGCAATCGATTACCAATGCGATGGTGGCGCTGCTCGGCGAGCTGGGCGGCAAGATCGAGACCGGTGTCCAGGTTCAGACGGCGTCGCAGCTGCCACCCGCGGATATCACCATGTTCGACCTGGCGCCAAGTGCCGTCGCCGGTATCCTCGGGGACCGTCTGCCGCGCCGAGTTTCGCGCGCCTTCACCAAGTTCCGGCGCGGTCCCGGTGCGTTCAAGGTCGACTTCGCCGTCGAGGGCGGCGTGCCCTGGACTAACCCGGACGCCCACCGGGCGGGCACCGTGCACCTGGCCGGCACCTATCGCGAACTTGCCGCGACCGAGCGGGAGATCCACGCAGGACGCATGCCCGAGCGGCCG
>DASQRI010000180.1:0-2105 GCA_035642975.1 Mycobacterium sp. | reverse complement strand
ATTGTAGGCAATGGAGTCGGCGGAGCCTGCGGCTTCACCTCTGGTCGCACCGTCCAGGCGGTATTGCTATTCGACAACATACCGAGTACACCAGCTACCGGTACCCTTCCAAGGGCGCCTCGGTAGCGCCAGAATCGCCTGTTGGACAACGACGCTCATCACCGCCATCGGCCGTCAACCATGCGCCAAGCGACTGGCCTTGGATGCGCCAAGCCACCGGCCTCAACCCGATTCTCGGTGACACCGGCACCGGGTTGAGGCATGTGGTGGTTGTGCTTCTTACATGGCTCTGGGCTTGGCCCCGGTCGCCGTGGACAAGGGTCAAGCCCAATTAGCTGCTCAGAGCATGCCGTTTGTGTTGCCGGGGAGAAGGTTCGGAGCCAACCATGGTGCGGCGTTGGTTGGATCGCCGACGACTTGAAGGACGTCCCAGTGCTCGAGGCACTTGCCCTCGTCGTTCATTATCCAGATGTCCACAGCGGCGATCCCGGTGTCGTGCGGATCATCAGTGAACATGTTGAGGAAGTTCACATGCGCCCACACCCAGTCGCCGACCGCGATGATCTTGTGGACAACTACGCGGGCTGCGTCGTGCTCGGCGGCGATCTTGGCGAAAAAGTCGTCTAGCCCCTTCCTACCGTCGTTCATTAACGGATTGTGCTGGATGTAGTTCGGAACTACGTACTCTGCCGCTTTTCCCGGCTGCTTTTGGTTGATCAAAAGCTCATAGCAGGCAAGGATGTTGTCCTTGTTGCGCACGGCGCGTGCATCGTTAGCGTCAACGATTTCGATCATGGTGAGTTCCCTTTCTGGTGAATGTTTCCATTGCTACGAGGTCGCGGTACCGGCCTCGAAGTTTTCCTGGCCCGCGATGCGCAGGCTGAACGCGCCGCGTTCGGCGTCGGGATGTACACGGGCGAAGCGCAAGGTTTCTTCGGCTTGCTCGGCCACTGCCGCCTTGGTCGGTGCGGGATGGAGTTCCTGGGTGGGCAACAGATCGTCCTGCATGTTTTCCCAGGCTTTTACGGCAGCACAACGATCTTGCCGGCCACGTGTCCTGCACTGTTGACTTTGAACGCGGTCGCAATCTCGGGCAAAGGGTATGTGTGCCAGATCGGTACAGTGAACCGGCCCTGTTGAAGAAGTGCGACGATTTCTCGGAGAGCATCACCGAGATCGCGTCCTGGTCCGCCGACATGGATCTGTATTCCGGTGTCGGCGGCGTCGACCGCGACGAGGGTCAGCACGCGTGCGGGATCCCCGGTCAGCTCGATCGACAACGGGATCTCACCGCGGCCGGAGGCATCGAGCACCGCATCGACTCGCTGAGGCACCAGGGAGCGGACCCGTTCGAGCAGTCCGTCACCATAGCTGACGGGCTGCGCGCCGAGCGAGCGCAGGTACGAGTGATTGCTGTTGCTTGCGGTTCCGATGACCCTCACCCCGCGCGCCACCGCCAGTTGGACGGCGAAGGTGCCCACCCCGCCGGCCGCGGCATGAATCAGCAGCGTCTCACCCGCTTTCACGCCCAGTCGTTTCAGCGCGACGAACGCCGTGCCGCCGGCGGTGGCCAAAGATCCGGCCACCTCCCAACTGACGTCGGCAGGCTTGCGGATCAGGCCGGCCGGCTCGGCGAGGGCATAGTCGGCAAACGACGGGGTGACCGAGGTGCCCAACACCTCGTCGCCCACACTGAATTCGCTGACATCAGAACCCACCTGGTCGACGACGCCGGCCACGTCGATGCCCACCCCCGCGGGCAAGCTCAGCGGTATTTGGTCGCGCATGAAACCCGCGACTGTCTTCCAGTCGATGGGGTTTACGCTGGCCGCCCGCACGGCGAGCCGCACCTGGTCTGGACCCGGGGTCGGTGCAGGTGTCTCGACCACGCGAACGACATCAGGGTCGCCATACTCGGAGAATTGAGCCGCTCGTGCCACGGGATCTGCTTCCTATCGTGTCGATTGCGCGTGTTGAACTGGCGGGTGTGCCAGCCCAGAGGGCTCGGCCAGCAGCGAAAATGATTTGTACATCGGGAAATTCGTCGGCTACGCCAGCCCGGTGTACCACTGGCGCATCACGTCGAGATCCTCATCGGAGTTCTC
>DASQRI010000179.1:0-5847 GCA_035642975.1 Mycobacterium sp. | reverse complement strand
CCTCTCTCACGACGCGGCTGCAACAACGGGCGAACCGGCAGCCCGGCGGCACCGCCCATACGTTCATCGACTACGACGTCGCTCCGGCAGGAGTTGCCCAAAGCCTGACGTGGGCGCAACTCCACCGTCGAGCGCAAGGCGTTGCTCAAGAGCTAAGAGTTTGCGGCTTGAGTGGCGACCGGGCCGCGATACCTTGCGCCGCAAGGACTCGATTACATCGTTGCCTTCTTTGGTGCAATGCAGGCGGGGTTCGTAGCGGTTCCGTTGTCGGTGCCGCACTCGGACACGGGCTCACCGACTAGCCGATGAGAAACATCGGCTGCGATCGCGACGAGATCGACTTGGACACACGGCTAGCCAAGCCAGGGGTGGGGCTTCGTCATTTGCTTGTGCTCCCTGATGTCGCTACGAGGATGGGGTGAGCAGATGCCCATGAAGCAGCGTGTGGTCGACCACATCGTCGGGCATCTCGCGGCAATCGGAGTCGACTACATCTTCGGCGTCGACGGCGCCAACATCGAAGACCTTTACGACGCCGCATTTTTCCAGTCGGACATCACCGCCGTGTTGGCCAAGCACGAGTTCTCTGCCGCTACGATGGCCGACGGGTACAGTCGCAGCGGCGGCGGCTTGGGTGTGGTGGCGGCGAACTCCGGCGTGAGCGCGCTGAATCTTGTTGCCGGCTTGGGGGAATCGTTTACCAGCCGCGTGCCGGTATTGGCGTTGGTGGCCCAACCGGAGACCACGATGGATGGTCGCGGCAGCTTACAGGACACCAGCGGTCGCAACGGTTCCCTGAATGCCGAGGCGCTGTTTTCTGAGGTGTCGGTGTTCTGCCGACGCGTGCAGACCCCCGCCGACATCGCCTCGGCTTTGCCAGCCGCCGTGGCGGCGGCGCGAACAGGCGGGCCTGCGGTGTTGTTGCTACCCAAGGACGTTCAGCAGTCTGACGTGCGGGTCAACGGTTGCATCGGTGAGCACGGCGTCGAGCGGCCACGAGATATTGGTGACCCGCATCCGATCGTGCGAGCGCTGCGCCGGGTGACCGGGCCGGTGACGATTATCGCGGGTGAGCAGGTGGCCCGCGATGATGCACGAGCCGAACTGGCGTCACTGCGGGCGGTGCTTCGCGCGCGGGTGGCGTGTGTGCCCCACGCCAAGGATGCTGCCGGCACACCGGGTTTCGGGTCATCGTCGGCGCTTGGAGTCACCGGTGTCATGGGCCACCCGAGTGTGGTGGAAGCGGTGGCCGGCAGCGCCCTGTGCCTGGCGGTGGGTACCCGGCTGCCGGTGACTGCGCGCGCTGGCCTCGACGATGCGCTGGCCGCGGTGCGCACGATCTCGATCGGGTCCGCACCGCCGTATGTTGCGTGCACCCACGTCCACACCGACGATCTGCGGGCGTCGTTGCGAATGCTGACGAGCGCGCTAACCGGGCATGAGCGGCCAACCGGGGTTCGGGTGCCTGACGTGGTGTCGAGCACCGAGTTGAATCCACCGGCATTCGACGGTCCAGGGGTGCGCTATCGCGACGCTATGAGCGTGCTCGATCGCGTATTACCCGACGGGGTCGACATTGTCGTTGATGTCGGCAACACCGGCGCGGCGGCCGTCCATTATCTGCCGGTACGGCGCGGGGGCCGGTTCGCGGTCGCACTCGGCATGGGCTACAGCTTTGGTGCAGGCATCGGGATGGCGTTCGGCCGTGCGAAGGCCCGGACGCCGGGCGGGCGCGTCGTGGTGATCGCGGGAGACGGTGCGTTCTTCATGCACGGCATGGAGGTGCACACCGCTGTGCACTACCGGCTTCCGGTGACGTTCGTATTGTTTAACAACAACGCCCACGCCATGGGCGTGATCCGGGAGCAGCTGTTCTACGGCGACCGGCACAGCTACAACCGGTTCGCCCCGAGTCGGCTCGGGGCGGGTCTGGCGGCGATGCTCCCAGGGCTACCATCCGTCGACGTCAACGACGCCGATGGATTTAGCGCGGCGATGCGCACGGCGCTCGACGTCGATGGCCCGTCAGTCGTCAGCATCGAATGTGCAGCCGACGAAATCCCGCCCTTCGCGACGTTTCTTGAGCCGTCAGTAGCCAAAAACCTTGTTTGTCAGGATATTACACAGGAGAACAGAACCGATGTCGCTCTCAGCGTTTGACGATAATGTCGCCGATACCCCCATCACAGGGCCGATCGAGAACGTGGTCCGTATCGAGGCCTTACCACTAGAGAAGACCGCTCTCGACCTTCATGGCGAAGATGCGGTCGGTGTACCCGCACGGCGAAGCCTTGGGCGCACCAATCCGTTCGACGACGATGGCCGCTTTTTCGTCTTGGCCAACGACGAGGAGCAACACAGCCTGTGGCCGGTCTTCGCCGACGTTCCAGCCGGCTGGCGAGTGGTTTACGGCGAAGCGCACCGCGCCGCGTGTCTGCACCACATCGAAGAGAACTGGACCGACATACGGCCGAAGAGTCTGCGCGAGAGGCCCGCAGAGGGCCGTGGTTTTGACACGTTACGTCTTGGATCGGAGAAGTAGGATGGTACTAGATCACCGGGCACTTCCGCTCACGCGCGCACAGCTGACGGAACTTGATGGCCAGGCACTTCCGCTCACGCGGGGACAGCTGGCTATATGGCTTGCGCAAGAAACGGGTCGCTTCGGTGCGAGGTGGCAACTGGGCTATCTTGTGCGACTCGACGGCGCGTTCGAGCCTGACTTGTTTGAGCGCGCGATCCGTCAAGTCGTGCACGAGGCCGAACCATTCCGAGCCGCGTTTTTCCAGGTGGACGGCCAAGTTTTTCAAAAGACGATTGATTACCCGGATGTTGAGCTTGCTCGCTACGACCTCATGGGTTCGCAGGATCCTGACCGGGAAGCCTATCGACTAACATCCTCGATCCAGCGCACGGTGATGCCGCTTAACGGCCCGCTGTTCAAATTTGCGTTGTTGCAGACACGAAGAGACCAATGGTATTTCTTCGTGTGCTGCCATCATATAGTAGCTGACGGGATCGGCCTTGCTCTTGTTTGTCATCGGATCGCAGTTGTCTATAGTGCCATGGTTGCGGGCACGCCGATTCCTCCTGCTTTCTTCGGGTCGCTGGGTGATCTGATTGCTTGCGAATCAGAATACGAAGCGTCCACCGATTATCTCGATGATCAGGCCTATTGGACCAAGAACCTGCCGCCGGAAAGCGAACCCCGTTATCGGTTAGCGGCCGCCGCGGACAGGCGTGATCAATTTGAGCCTTCTGTACCGGTTGAATTGGACCCTGTCGTCGTCGCCGGGATAAAAAGAACGTCGCAGACGTTGGGGGTGCGTCGCTCGTCGGTGATTACTGCGGCGTGCGCGCTGCTGCTGCATGGGTGCGACGTCGAGAGTTCGGACGTGGTGCTCGATTTTCCGGTAAGCAGGCGTGTGCGTCCGGAGACACAGACGGTGCCCGGAATGGTCACCGGGTTCGTCCCGCTGGTGTTTAAAGCCTTGCCCGGGTCTGCGGTTGCTAGTTTCATTGAACATGTCGACACGCGACTGCGGGAGGCGCTGCAGCATCAGCGTTTCCCGGTGCACGAACTTGAGAACAAGGCACGTCTCCGCAACTCCGCCCAGACGTCGAATCGCGTAATAATCAATTTCATTCCGACTACACATATGGCGCAGCTTGCTGGTGCTACGGCAACGGGGACTCTGACTCATACCAACCTCGTTGATCAGTTCGGACTGGACTTTTTCAAGGACGGCGATCGGCTATTTCTCAGCACGCAGCCGAGCGCGACGACGAGTGAGACCGCGGGTGCTGGACAATGGCTTTCGGATTGTGATGTCCGCGATTTAGTAAAGCGGTTGGAGCGGGTGTTGGTGGCGATGACCGCGGACCTGACCCGGTCGTTGTCGTCGGTGAATGTGCTTGATGCCGGTGAGCATGCTCGCCTGGATGGGTGGGGTAACCGGACGCTGTTGAGCAAGCCGGCGATTGCGCCGGTGTCGATTCCGGTGTTGTTCGCCGCGCGGGTGGCCCAGGCACCGGATGCGGTGGCGATCAGCTTCGACGGCCGCTCGATGACTTATCGCGAGGTTGAGGACAGCACGAACCGGTTGGCGCATCTGTTGGCCGGCAAGGGGGCGGGCCCGGGACAGTGTGTGGCGCTGCTGTTTTCCCGGTCGGCCGAGGCGATCGTGGCGATCTTGGCGGTGCTGAAAACCGGGGCGGCTTATCTGCCTATCGACCCGGCACATCCACGGGAACGGATCGGGTTCATGCTCGCCGACGCCGCGCCGGTGGCGGTGATCACCACGGCGGACCTGCGCGCGCGACTGGACGGGTTTGACGTGGTGGTCATCGATGTCAACGACCCCGCTGTGGACGCCCAACCCAGCACGGCGCTACCGCCACCGGCCCCCGATGACGCCGCTTACCTCATCTACACCTCGGGCACCACCGGGGTCCCCAAGGGGGTGGCGATCACCCACCGCAACGTGACCCAGCTGATGGAGTCCTTGGATGCGGGCCTGCCGGCGGCGGGGGTGTGGAGCCAGTGTCATTCGTATGCCTTCGATGTCTCGGTGTGGGAGATCTTCGGTGCGCTGTTGCGCGGCGGGCGGCTGGTGGTGGTGCCCGAGTCGGTGGTGGGCTCTCCGGAACAGTTGCACGACGTGCTTGTTGCTGAACGAGTCAGCGTGTTGACCCAGACCCCCTCTGCTGTGGCGGTGCTTTCGGCCGAGGGATTGGAGTCGGTGGCGTTGGTGATGGTCGGCGAGGCCTGCCCGGCTGAGGTGGTGGATCGGTGGGCGCCCGGGCGCGTGATGGTCAACGCCTACGGCCCGACCGAGACCACGATGTGTGTGGCGGTCAGCGCGCCGTTGGCGGCGGGGTCAGGGGCGCCCCCGATCGGGTCGCCGGTGGCCGGGGCGGCGTTGTTTGTGCTCGATGATTGGTTGCGCCCGGTGCCGGCCGGTGTGGTCGGGGAGTTGTATGTGGCCGGTCGCGGCGTGGCGGTTGGCTATCTGGGCCGAGCCGGGTTGACCGGGTCGCGGTTTGTGGCCTGCCCATTCGGGGAGCCCGGGACACGCATGTATCGCACCGGGGATCTGGTGCGGTGGGGTGCTGATGGGCAGCTGCAGTATGTCGGACGCGCCGATGAGCAGGTCAAGATCCGCGGCTATCGCATCGAGTGCGGTGAAATCCGGGCCGCCCTGGCCGGACTAGACGGGGTAAACCAAGCGGCAGTGATCGCCCGCGAAGACCGCCCCGGCGACAAACGGCTGGTGGGCTATATCACCGGGACAGCAAACCCGGTCCAGATACGCGCCACGCTGGCCGAGCGGCTCCCCGAGTACATGGTGCCGGCCGCGGTCGTGGCGCTGCCGGCGCTGCCGTTGACCGTCAACGGCAAACTCGACAGGCGCGCCCTGCCCGCACCCGACTACACCGCCGGTGGGTATCGCGCCCCGGGCAACGCGGTCGAAGAGATCCTGGTCGGCATCTACGCCGAGATCTTGGGGCTCGAGCGCGTCGGGGTCGACGACTCGTTCTTCGACCTGGGCGGGGATTCGCTGTCGGCGATGCGGGTGATCGCCGCGATCAACGCCGGCCTGGACGTCGATCTTTCGGTGCGCGCCGTGTTCGAGGCGCCCACGGTTGCCCAGTTGGCGCCCCGTATTGGTGGGGATGGGGGTCGGCGTAAGCCGTTGGTGGCCGGTGCGCGGCCCGCGGTGATTCCGCTGTCGTTTGCCCAAAGCCGGTTGTGGTTCCTGGACCAGTTGCAGGGGCCCTCCCCGGTGTACAACATGGCGGCGGCCGTGCGGTTGGGCGGGCGCCTTGACGTCGACGCGTTCGGTG
>DASQRI010000178.1:0-7190 GCA_035642975.1 Mycobacterium sp. | reverse complement strand
CTCGGAGATCCGACCGCACACGCCGAGATCCTGGCCATCCGGGCCGCCGCCGAGGTGCTCGGTGACGGGTGGCGGCTGGCCGGCGCCACGCTGGCCGTCACCCTCGAGCCGTGCACGATGTGCGCGGGTGCGTTGGTGATGGCGCGCGTCGATCGGCTGGTGTTCGGTGCCTGGGAGCCCAAGACCGGGGCGGTCGGCTCGCTGTGGGACGTGGTCCGCGACCGGCGACTCAACCACCGTCCGGCCGTGCGCGGCGGGGTGCTGGCCGACGACTGCGCTGCCCTGCTCGAGACCTTCTTCGCCCGCCAGCGATTGGGGTAGCCGCCCCGGCGTGGGTAAGCTGTCCGGCGGTGGCGTGTCCGAGCGGCCTAAGGAGCACGCCTCGAAAGCGTGTGACGGGTAACCCCCGTCCGAGGGTTCAAATCCCTCCGCCACCGCCAATGTGATGTGTCAGGACATAGGAATAGCGCGAACCCTTGTTTAGGGTTCGCGTTTTTTCTTTGGTCGTCCGGTGGGGACGCCGCTGGGTTGGTAGTCCCTGGTTGGGTCGATGGTTAGCTGGCGGATCAGTTCGCCGGTGGCGGCGTTGATGATTCTGATGTCGCGGTCGTGGATGAGCATCACGACGTGGGTGCGGGCGTGGGTTCGGCCGACGCCGATGTGGTGGAGACGCCCGGCGTGGCGCACGGTGAGCTTGCCGAATTGGTCGACGGTGTCGTGTCGTACGCGGTGGTGGGTGTCGGTGCGGGTTGTTGGGTCGGCTTTGGGTCGGGCGGTGTAGGCGGTGGCTGGGGTGGCGTGGTGGGGCATGGAGCGGTGTGGGCGGTGGTGGTTGTAGATGTTGATGAAGACGTCGAGTTGGGTTTGCAGTTCGGTGAGGGTCGCCGCGCGGGGTTGGCCGGTGAGCCATTTTTTGAGTGTTTGATGGAAGCGTTCCACCTTGCCGCAGGTGGTCGGGTGGTTGGGGGTCGAGTTGATTTGGGTGACCCCCAGGCGGCGTAGTTCGTTTTCGAAGGCGTTGCGTCCGCCTTTGCCTCCGGACAAGCGGGTGGTGAAGACCATGCCATTGTCGGTCAGTGTGGAGGCCGGAATCCCATGTGCGGCACAGGCATCGCGGAAAGTGTCCACTACGATCGGGCCGGTGACGCGGCGGTGCGCGGTGATCGAGATCGCGTAGCGGGCGTGGTCGTCGAGCCAGCACAGGATCTCGGTGTGGGTGCCGCCGGCGAGCCACCAGTGGGTGAAGTCGGCCTGCCAGCGTTCGTTGGGTTGTTCGGCGGCAAAGCGGATGTAGGACGACTTGGGCCGTTTCTGCGGTTGGGCGGTGATCAGCCCGGCCGCGCGCAGGTGGCGGTGGATGGAGGCCACCGACACCGCCAGGCCATGGTGGTGTTGCAGGTGCCAGGCGATGGTCTGCGCGCCGTCGTCGAGGCCTTTGCCGGCCAACTCCGCGCGCAGGGCGATGATCACGTCGACGGTGGCCTGCGGCAGCCGGGCGGGGTTGGTGTGCGGGCGCCGTGACCGTGGTTCGAAGGCGGCCTCGCCCTCCCGGCGGTAGCGGGCCACCAAACGGCTAATCCAGCCCTGAGAGACCCCGTACTCACGGGCCACCTCCGATTGGCTGCGGCCCTCGACAACAACGGCGGTGATGACCAGGCGAGCTTTCGACACCCACCGAACGTCGGCCGGTCAACCTATTCCGATGTCTTGCGACACGCTATGCGTATGTCCTGAAACCAGACACCTCCGCCACCGCCACACACCTCCGCCACCGCCAAAGCTGTCTGCCTGTTAGTGCAGTTAGCAGCGCTTTTGAGGTTGGCTAGAGGCCGTCGCTTACTCCTGTCGGCCACGTTGTGGCCACACTGTCGCTTGAATACCGGTCATTCACTTCACTGCGACCGCGTCCAGATCATCGCCGAATAGGCCAGCCGTTGCGGCCGTCGTTGACGGTCCAAGTCTCGATACTGGCAGGCCCCGAGTAGCTTTCCGCTGCGTGGGTTTTCGGCTCGTGCTCTACCTCGGCTTCTGCAACGGAGCTGGCCAGCCAGATTGACGTCAGATATCGCTGGAGTGCGCAAACAGTGTGGGTTGCACGATCGTTGCGGTGATGGCCATGAACAACTGGCTGAGGTGTCGAGGAGTTCGTCGCGTGTCGCAGCGGCAGGGTCGTGGATCCATGTGCTCAGGAGTCGAGTGACCCTGCGACGTGACCGGGTCCGGTCATGTCAGGATCGAGGTCGATTTCGAAGCCTCCGATGCGGGCTGCTCGTCGGCCGGAGGCGTAGCGCCTCCCGGGGGTGGAGCTTGGGGCAGGGCCTTGTAATCGGCGTCTTCGACCAAGCCGGCTGCACCGCCGACGTTTACCCCACCTTTATGACTCTCGCCGATGCTGGGCACTTGTCTGCCGGCCCTCGTACGGTGGGATGGCAGAGCCGGTGTCTTGCGGCGGGAGTGTCCCGGTGCTGCCGTGGGTGGTGTCGTCATCAGGATCGCTGAGTGGTGGGTTGGCGTCCTCGTCGACAGTCCCTCGGGGCCGGTCGGTGGGGCCGCCTCCGGGTGTGTCTGAGCCGTCGTCGCGGGATTGGCGTTGTTCTTGTGCATCGGTCATGTCAGCCAGATTTCTTGTTGCCCGACGCTTACGTTGCGCCGGAGACACCTAGGGGATACCCGGGCAGGCAGCCCCTAATCTGACGTTTTTGAACGGCATCAGGCCGAGCAGTACCTCTCTATCTGCTCGCGCTGATCTGGCGCCGATGCGAGGAATCCACCCAACACGGCCTGCGCCGTCGGCGATGCGGCCAGTTCCGCGGCAGCTACCGGGTCTTGCGCATTTAGCGCCGATGCGACCTGCGAGTAATTCATGTGGTGTTTATGACCGGACCCAGATCGGGATCTGCGGACGCGACTCCGGCCCAGATAGTCAACGACAGTGTCAGGCCACCAACCAACTCACCGCCGAACGTGAAGCCGGCGATGACACCAGCCGAGCGCGACCACGCCATCAAACGGAGCAGTGGCCCGTCGAGATCAGCTCGGTCACAACGCGGACAGTATGGCCGCGCGGACCTCGTTGTCGTCGACCGCCAAATGCCTCGCTACAGCACCGGCCTGCCGCCGGTGACGGCGACGCGCGCACCCGAGATATAGCTGCCCTCATCGGAGGCGAGCAAGACGTACACCGGCGCCAGCTCCAAGGGTTGCCCGGCCCGGCCCAGCGGGGTGTCGTCGCCGAACGCAGCGACCTTTTCTGGCGGCATGGTCGATGGGATGAGCGGCGTCCAGATGGGCCCGGGCGCCACACTGTTCACACGGATTCCCCGGCCGCCCAAAAGCTGAGCCAGACTCGCGGACAGGTTCGCGATGGCCGCCTTGGTGGCTGCATACGGCGCGAGCGTCGGTGACGGCATGTCGGAGTTGACCGATGAGCTGCCGATGATCGATGCGCCGGCAGCCATGTGCGGGAGCGCGGCTTTCGTGAGGTGAAAGTAGGAACCCACATTCAGGCGGAGCGTGTAATCCCACTCGTCGTCACTGATCTCCTCCAGATTGTCGTGCGTCATTTGATAGGCGGCATTGCTGACCAGCACGTCAATGCCGCCGAACTCCGTGGCGGCACGCTCAATCACCGCGCGGCAATGCGCGGGATCAGATAGGTCGCCCGCGACCAGCACGCACTTTCGGCCAGCCGCTTCCACCAACTCCGCCACCTCGCGTGCATCCTCGTCCTCATTGAGGTAAGCGATGAGGACGTCCGCTCCCTCTCTGGCGAAGGCGATCGCGACGGCCCGGCCGATACCGCTGTCACCGCCTGTGATGACGGCACGCTTCCCGGTCAGTCGGCCCGATCCGCGGTAAGTCTTCTCCCCGCAGTCCGGTACCGGGTCCATCACGGACTGGACGCCAGGAACGCTTTGCTGCTGCTCGCCAAACCCCATCGCACATCCTCCTTCGTCGGCGCGTGAACGCGCACGTTCGGAATTACCGCTCGCCGCGAACCCAAACCGATCAGGAAAGCCGTATCCGGCGCGTGTCGGTTGCGGTCTTGGCATATCCGCGCCCGCGTGGGCATGGACGCTTCGAAGGGGGTGCGCACCCTGTCTGGCGACGCCCAGCTGACGACCAACAGGACCGGACCGCGACGCATACAACCGCTACTACAGATCGGCCCGGACATAAAGGGTTCTCGGCGGCGTGGGAACACGAAATCTCTTGCCCGCGTTGCGTGGTTGACAATGTTGTCGTCGCGCCCCGGCGGTGCAGGACGGCGGTAACTGGACCTCAAGCTGTGTGCTCAACATCAGGGGTTGCTTGCCCCAGCTATCGCCTCGCAAAGGACACCAGATGCAACCAACCCAAGTCCCTCACTGCCGCAGGCATACCCGCAAGGGCTGCCCTGAACACCTCGCCACCTGGTCCAAGCCAGTGTTTGCGAGTTGATCAGGGCGATCCTGCCGAATCCCGTAGCCCGGTACCCGGATGACTGTCGGATGCGAGGCGTCGGCGCAACACCGCGCCGATGGTTGACACGAACGTCGGCGGCAGCAACTCGGCGGTACCCAGACCGAGGCTAACCACGGTCAACGTCGTTGCCGGCATGGAGGTTTGGGCTTCGCACACGGGGCCAGTGTTCATATATGTTCCCTTCCCCGCCTTCCCGTTCGGCCGCTCACATTATTCGAGCCGGAACCCGGCACCGTGTCCGTCTCGACGTCGAGCAACGTGTCCGTCGTCCAAGGCTGTGTGCAATCGGACGCGAATTACAAACCTCGGCTGGCGAATCGGATTGGGTGTGTAGGCCCGCGAAAGTGAGGGAACCCCGAAAGATATGGCGAACGTCCCCCAACACGACTTGGCGCAGCGGATGGCAGAACTCGCCCGTTCGGCCGCATCACCACGCAGCGTTCAAGACGTGCTGGCGGGCGTGACGGCTGCCGCCGTCGAATTGCTGGCGGGTGCCGATACCGCCGGGGTGCTGCTGGTCGGGAAGGGCGGCAAATTCGAGTCCCTCTCCGGCACCTCGGAGCTGATCTACAGATTGGATGCGCTGCAAGAAAAATACGGGGACGGCCCGTGCGTGGACGCCGCGTTGAAAGAGTTAGTGGTCCGTACGGACGATTTCGAACACGAGCAGCGTTGGCCTGAATACTCCCGCGTGGTTTGCGAGCTTGGCGTGCGTAGCGGTCTCTCATTCAAGCTGTATACCGGCGATCGCACCGCGGGCGCGTTGAACGTCTTCTCCTTGAAGCCTCACGCTTTCAGCCCGGAATCCGAGGCCATCGGCTCCGTGCTCGCGGCCCATGCTGCCGCGGCAATTCTCGCCAGCCGGGAGGGCGAAAAACTTCAGTCGGCGCTCATCAGCAGAGACCTCATCGGCCAAGCAAAAGGCATCATCATGGAGCGTTACGGCGTCGACGCAGTGCGTGCGTTTGAGATGTTGCGCAAATTGTCGCAGGAGCTGAATGTCAGGTTGACCACGATCGCTCAACGCGTGGTCGACACTCGCGAAGACGACACCTGAACCGATGGCTGAGGTGGGCAACTGTTCGATTCGCTCGACCAGCTCGGTACCCGAAAAGAAATGCAACCTTGGTCCGGACAGCTGATTCAGAGGGTGTGCTGACCTGATGCGGTTTTTCACAAGTCGTCGGTGGGGGCATTTTCTTGGGGTGATTGAGTACGCAGCCGATTCGCGCAGCGGACCCAGTCGGGGGGACTTGCGCTGTTGACCCGGGCCTTGACGCGCAATGATGAAAAAATCAGCAATAGACCTTGCCCTAAATGGTTGTAGCACAACGATGTCCGGGTAGCCGGTGCGGTGTGTCTTGCGACCCGGGCGTCCTACGGAGCGGTGGCGATCCAGCATGCCTGTGTCGAATCGGGCTGGCCAAGAGCTGGCCTGGCGCCGTTTTTTGGCGCTGGCGCTGTGGCGCATGCTCCAGGGTGGGCTGGACGTAGCGATGAACACTCAGGCCGCCACAATCGAGCGGCTCGCCCAGGCTCCGATCTATGGCTCGGTTCCACGGCATCTGGAGCATCAGTGCATCGCTGGGAGCCATGATCGGTGCGGCATGTGTCAGTACGCGTATTGACCTCAACCTTCAATTAGCGATCGTCGGGGCCGTCGCCCGCACTGTCGGCGAAGCACTCACCCGCCACCTGATGCCCGAATGGCGAAAGTGCCGAGCGCCTGGATCGCCGGGATGAGCCACGCGTGATCGTCTCCGCGGTTTCGCCAGAGGCGGTTTCGTCAGAGGACGACTGACCCGACTCCGCTTAGTCGCCAGCGTCACAGACTGTCGGCCGCAACTCCTCGCCGTCCGCGGGCCGCCAGCGCACCGACAACTCCGATTGCCCCAAGAACCGCTACCGGAATCGACCACGCGCGCCGACCAGACACCGCCGATTCGCATTTGGCGACATAATCGGTGTGCGGAACGACTTGATTGAGGACCGGGATGTTAGCTACGCCCTTGTCATTGGCTGCGCGGGCCGCGGATTGGTCGGCTGCGACGGCATTTCCGCAACCGATAGCGGCGCCGTTGTCACCTGGCACCGATATCGGCATAAAGAGCCCTATCACACCGGCAATGAGTACGACCGCGCTCACCACCAGGATCAGTCGCCGTGTTGTCACGCTTTGCTCCTTTGCTCGCATCCAGAATCAGCGCCAGGATACCCAGGCGGTCGGCTGTCAAACCGGAATCAGGCCAGGCAGAGTCGATGCGGGCAGGATCAGCCACTCATGAACTCGTGGTAGGCCGACTCCAGGTTTGGCGGCAATGCCGTTACGTTGCACTGGCGTTCGGTATCGCCGATCGGGGCAAGAATTCCGCGCAGGTCGTAGTACTCGTTCGGATGCGCGGTGAAATAGGTGCGTAGGTCGGCGGCAGCTTGCGGACGCGGCTGGCCGTAGGCTGCCATGACGACTTGGTTGGCATCCGGATGTGCGGCGAGATATTGCTGTGCTGAGCCGGTCGCCGACGACACGGTGGCGTTGACGCCGTCAGGGCTGCAATCGGGCGCCGCGGCCGCCGATGGCGCACCGACGAAACCCACGACCATTCCCCCGAGCAGACAACCGGCGCTGATGCCGACCGCTCGTTTGCGCGCGACGATACTGCTGAATTTCATCATCTTTGTTCCTTCGAGTTGATTCGTTGAGTTATCCGTCTCCGAAACCAAAGTGA
>DASQRI010000177.1:0-4004 GCA_035642975.1 Mycobacterium sp. | reverse complement strand
TCGAAGGCTGACCGCGACCCCACACCTTTGTCGGGGACCGCGCGGAAGTCTTCGACGAGTTGCTGGGCAAGCCGGTGCAGCTTGATGTTGCTTTCCTGCGATCGCCATCTGAGCAGGTCGAACGCGGCCGCGGCGTCGAGGTCGTAGACGAGCATCAGCATCCCTTTGGCCTGCTCGATCACGGCGCGATGTTCGGTGATCTCGGCAACCTTGGCGGTGACGAGGTCCTCGTCTGGATTGTCGCGCGCCGGGGTGATGTCCACGTAGTAGCCGTGGGTACCGATGACCACATCCTGGTGATCGGTGAGCTGGTCACCCACCACCACGACGTGGTGCACGGTGTCCCTGGTGTCGAGGATGCGATGCCGTGTGCTGAAAGCACGGTGAGTGTGCAGCACGTCGTCGATGGTCGCGGCGACCTGACCCCGATCGTCGGGATGCTTGTGCGACAACACCAACTCGGTGGTCGGAATCACCGTTCCCGGCTCGTAGCCGTGCATGCGCTGCACCTGCTCGGACCATTCCCAGCGTTGGTCCTCGAAGTAAAACCGGAACCATCCGACGCGCTGCCGCGCACCGGCCAACGCCTGCTCGGCTGCGCCGGCATGACCGTCGAGGCCGGTAGACATTACCCGGAGTCCCCGAAGATCGTGTCGAAGACATCGCGGCGGGACCACGGCGGCGCCGGCCTGACGGTACCCGCGTGAGTGAGCCATCGGGCGGCCATCAGTTTCCGGTGCGACTCGGCACTTTCGCGGACAGTTTCGGCCGAGCTGCGACACAATTCGCGGGCCCGACGCTGTTCCTGGCGGGCACGCTCGATGGTGCCCGCGACATCTGGTTTGACGAACGCCCGCCGGGTCGACCGCATCGGAGGCTGCCGCGCCTCCAACCCCGCGATTCGCAGCGCCGTCCCCGCTCGGTGCGCCTTCTGCCGGCAGGCCGGCGAGCAATAGATCGCACCGGCCCGGGCGTGGAAACCGGCACCGCACACACCACATGTCATGGGCTCGGCCACCGCCGTTACGTTACAGCTATTCGTTACGCGACCGGACGGATTGGGCCAGCGGCGGACCGTGAACGCTAGCCGAAGAAGGCGGCGGCGTCGTCGTACCGGGTCTGCGGTACCAGTTTCAGCTGACGCACGGCATCGGCCAACGGCACCCGGCCAATGTCCTGGCCGCGAAGCGACACCATCTGTCCGTACTCACCGGCGTGCGCGGCGTCGGCGGCGTTGACGCCGAATCGGGTGGCCAGCACCCGGTCGTACGCGGTCGGTGTACCGCCGCGCTGGACGTGGCCGAGCACGGTCACCCGGACCTCCTTGTTGATGCGCTTCTCCACCTCGTAGGCCAGCTGGTCGGCCACCCCGGTGAAGCGCTCATGACCGAACTCGTCGAGGCCGCCTTCGCGCAGCGCCATCCCGGTGGCCGGTTTGGCGCCTTCGGCGACCACGCAGATGAAGTGGGAGTCGCCGCGCTGGAAGCGCCGTTTGACCAGCCGGCACACCTCGTCGATGTCGAAGGGCTGCTCGGGAATCAGCGTCATGTGCGCCCCGGAGGCCATCCCCGCGTTCAGCGCGATCCAGCCGGCGTGCCGGCCCATCACTTCCACCAGCATCACCCGCTCGTGGGATTCTGCGGTGCTGTGCAACCGGTCAATGGCATCGGTGGCCACCATGAGCGCGGTGTCGTGACCGAAAGTCACGTCGGTGCAGTCGATGTCGTTGTCGATCGTCTTCGGCACGCCAACGACGGGCACATTCTCTTCGGAGAGCCAGTGCGCCGCGGTCAGCGTGCCTTCACCGCCGATCGGTATGAGCACGTCGATGCCGTTGTCGTCCAACGTCTGCTTGATCTGGTCCAGCCCGGCCCTCAGTTTGTCGGGGTGTACGCGGGCGGTGCCCAGCACGGTGCCCCCCTTGGTGAGCAGGCGGTCGTTGCGGTCGTCGTTGACCAGTTGCATACGCCGGTTCTCCAACAAACCGCGGAAGCCGTTCTGAAACCCGACCACCGAGGACCCATAACGTGCGTCGCAGGTGCGCACCACCGCCCGGATGACGGCGTTGAGCCCAGGACAGTCACCACCCCCGGTGAGAATTCCGATCCGCATGGCAACCATCTTGCCCCGTAGGGGCTGTTCAAGTGGCGCGAGCAGACGCAAAAGCCCCTCGACACGCCGGTGCGTCGGGACTTTTGTGTCTGCTCGTCGTCAGATGGCCGACGGCAGCGGTCCCCTGGCGGCCTCGTAGGCGGCCGCCACCCGGTAGATCCGGTCGTCAGCCAACGCCGGCGCCATAATCTGCAGTCCGACCGGCAGGTTGTCGTCCGGGGACAACCCGGACGGCACCGACATCCCGCAGTGGCCGGCCAGGTTCAGCGGTAGCGTGCACAGGTCGAACAGATACATCGCCAGCGGATCGTCGACCTTCTCCCCCAACGGGAAAGCGGTCGTCGGCGTGGTGGGCGACACCAGCACGTCCACCGACTTGTAGGCCTCGTCGAGGTCGCGGGCGATCAGCGTGCGCACCTTCTGCGCCTGGTTGTAATAGGCGTCGTAGTAGCCGGCCGACAGCGCGTAGGTGCCAATCATGATGCGCCGCTTGACTTCCGGCCCGAATCCGGCCGCCCGGGTCAGCGCCATCACTTCCTCGGCGCTGTGTGTGCCGTCGTCGCCGACCCGCAGTCCGTAGCGCATCGCATCGAAGCGGGCCAGGTTGCTCGACACCTCCGACGGCAGGATCAGGTAGTAGGCGGGCAGCGCGTGATCGAAATGCGGACAGTCGACTTCGGACACGTCGGCACCGATCGCCGTCAGCTGCTCGACGGCGCTATTGAACGACGCCAACACGCCGGGTTGATAACCCTCGCCGCGTAGCTGGCGGACCACACCGATGCGCACACCGCTCAGGTCGCCGGCCGCTCCTGCCTTGGCGGCGCCCACGACATCGGGCACGTCGGCGTCGACGGAGGTGGAGTCCTTCGGGTCGTGTCCGGCGACCACCTGATGCAGCAGCGCGGTGTCGAGGACGGTGCGCGCACACGGACCGCCCTGGTCCAGCGACGACGCACAGGCCACCAAGCCGTAGCGCGACACCGTGCCGTAGGTGGGTTTGACCCCGACGGTGGCGGTCAGCGCGGCCGGCTGGCGGATCGAGCCGCCGGTGTCGGTGCCGATGGCCAGCGGCGCCTGAAACGCGGCCAGCGCCGCGGCGCTGCCGCCGCCGGAGCCGCCCGGCACCCGATCGGTGTTCCACGGGTTACGGGTCGGCCCGTAGGCCGAGTTCTCCGTCGACGAGCCCATGGCAAACTCGTCCATGTTGGTCTTGCCGAGGATCGGGATCCCGGCCGCCCGCAGCCGCGCGGTGACCGTGGCGTCATACGGGGAACGCCAGCCCTCCAGGATCTTCGACCCGCAGGTGGTGGGCATGTCGGTGGCGGTGAAAACGTCCTTGAGCGCCAGCGGCACCCCGGCCAGCGGCGATGCCGGCTGCTCACCGGAGGCCAGCCCCTTGTCGACGGCGGCCGCGGCGGACAGCGCCGCGTCGGCCGCCACGTGCAGAAACGCGCCATAACGCTGATCGGTGGCCGCGATCTGGTCCAGGTACGCCTGGGTGACTTCGGTCGACGACAATTCTTTGGCGGCGATTTTGGCGGCCAGCGTCGCGGCGTCCAGCCGGATGATGTCCGTCATTGCGGTTCCCCGAGGATCTGCGGGACGGCGAAGCGACCGTCGAGCGCTTCGGGCGCCTCGGCGAGCGCTTCCTGCTGAGTCAGGCACGGTTCGGTCTGATCCGGGCGGGTCACGTTGACGTCTTTGAGCGGGTTGTCGGTCGGTTCGACGCCGGTGACGTCGACGGCTTGGATCTGGCTGACGTGGGTCAGGATGGCGTCGAGCTGGCCGGCGTAGCTGTCGAGCTCGGCGTCGGTCAACGCCAGCCGGGCCAGCTTGGCCAGATGGGCCACCTCGTCGCGGGAGATCTGGGACACGACCGAAAAGCCTAG
>DASQRI010000176.1:0-5380 GCA_035642975.1 Mycobacterium sp. | reverse complement strand
TCGACGCCCACGATCTCGAGTTTGGCGTCACCGAATGCGGTCGCGGCGGCCTCGGGATCGCGGGTGAGAACCCGCACCTGCTCCCCGTCACGTACAAGCGCTTGCGTCAGTGTCCTACCGACAAGTCCGGTTCCGCCGGCCAGCGTGATCATGTTGGACCTTTCTTCCGCAGAGTGTTCCGTTCCAAATGCGACAGTAGTGTAATCAAAACACTCATGTCAATAGGCAAGACTTGAGATTGCTAGGTCCCCATCGGTCGGTGTTGCGCGCTACATCGTCCTACCAAATCCATAGCTCGCGGTTAGTGCGCCTCTACCCTTGTTTGGGTGTTTCATCGGCGGCTCGCACCGTCGATCCTTCGGGGCTGCGTGGAGCTGGTTTGCGCCGAGAAGGATTGACATCGACGTGTGCTATATCGATACAATCATGTCGTGTTGTTATGCGATCGGGTTATGATGGCGGCATGGGTTGGCCAGCCACTGACAGACACGGGCTGGTGGCTGCGCCGGCCGGGCTGGGTTTCGTCCAAGATCTCCTCAATACCCATCCCACCCATCCCGCTCCGACCGCCAAGCCTGAGCCCGCGGCTAACCTGCTCGGCGACCTTGACAGCGCACAGCGCTGGCTCGACGGGGCTCTAGAGAACTGGTCACACGAAACCGGCGTGCCGCAAAGCCCTGTGTTGCTCACCGAAGCCGACCTGGACAAGCTTCGTTGCCTGCGGGCCGATCTGGCGAGCTTGCTGCGCCCGGCCGATCGGCCTCGCGACGTCACCCTGCTGTCGTCAGCATCCGTTTCGGTGCGGGTCGGAGCCGACGGTGCGGCGCTGCTGGAGCCGCGCGGCGACGGAAGCCGTCGGGTCAGCGCGATCGTGCTGATCGAGACCTTTACCGCCCAACGTTTGGACAACTGGCGCCGACTGAAACTGTGCCGCAACGACCGGTGCGCGGTGTCGTTCTATGACCGATCCCGCAACAACAGTGCGGTCTACCACGACTCCCGTGAATGCGGCAATGCCATCTACCTCCGTGCCTCGCGAGCGCGAAAACGACAGAGCGCAATCAACACCAATGAGCATCCAATTGGCGCCGAAAATGCCTGACGTTCAAGCTTTCACCGCCATAGACGCCCCATCCCTGCGTGTCTAGCGCCGTTTCAGCCGCGTTGACCCCGCTGGCCAGCTATGGCGGCGAGGATCCGGCGTCCACGGTCACGTAGCCGTTCAGTCCTAGCCGCTTCCACGCGGCTACCAAGTGAGCGATATCGGCTTCGGAAAGAGAGTCGATGAACATGCGCCGGACCCCCGCGAAGTGCACTCGCATGGCCTCATCGAGGCCAGCCTGCCCCGCCGCAAGCAGTCGTGTCTCGACAGCTTGCCGTCCCTCCTTACTGACGCGTTCCACCCATCCGCGGGTGGACAAGCGATCCACGATGCGTGTGACCCCGCTCGGCGTAACGAGCAGGGCCTCAGCGAGATCCTTCATGCGTAGACGATGCCTCGGCGCTCGCCAAATCTGGTACAGCACATCGAATTCGCTCAAGGTGAGCCCGGTCGTCTTCCGGAGTTCGGCCTCCAAGTCAGGCAGTAAGCGAGAACCCACCTCGAGTAAGCCCCTCCAGGCCCTCAGCTCCGATTCACTCAAGAACGGCACCGCAGGCTCCCGGGCGCTTGACGTCTGCACCGGAGCGACGTCCACAGCCTGGTACGTGTCGCCCTCTGACATGCGGCGCCGGGAGCGGTACGCACGCTGCCGGCAAACCGGAGAACAATAGCGTGCCGGCCGTCCGTTCCGTGGTGACACGACCTCGGACGCGCAGATCGGACAGCGTCGTCGATCACCCACTTCCAGACCCTTTCGTCACGCATTCAGCACGATACTGACTGACTGCGTTGCCGAGGCAGGGCGTTCCAGCACGGATCTGCACAATCGAGATTCTACTTCATGTAATTGACGGCGCAACAAGTTCGGCGTTAGGCTGTTTTCGCCGACACCGTGGGGCAATCTTGCCCAACAAGACTTACCAGGAGTTTCGATGAGTGAGCGTGCGACCGGATGCCGTCACGAGGCTTTCGTCACCCATTCCGCCCGGGAGCACTATCGCGTGGAAGGCGTCCTGCACGCCTTCCTCAACTTCGCCGGCATGCTCTACGGCGCCTCGGCAATTTTCGACACTATCGGCGAGCTTGTGCGACGGCTCGTCACGGAAGCAAGGTCAAACGCATGAGGCAGCTGACCGACACCGATCAAGTCATCATCGTCGGCGCCGGACCGGTGGGTCTGTGCACCGCGCTACTTCTCGCCCTTCGCGGAGTACCGTTCGTGATCTTCGAGAACGACGGCGGACTGTCGACGGAGCCGAAGGCAGGCACGATGTTGCCCTCGTCCCTGGAGATCTTCTCCCAACTTGGGATCATCGACGACTTCCTCGCCGATGGACTCCGTTGCGGCACCGTCGATTTCCTGGACCGGCGCTCGAAGCGCATCATCACCCGGATGCAGGTTCACGAGTTGGCTACCGAAACCCGCAACCCCATCCTGCTAAACGTCGCCCAAAGCGAAACCGAGCGGATCCTGTACTCCGCCCTGTGCGCCGGCGGATTCGAGGACCGAATTCGCTTCAACCACACGGTGACCGAGGTCCGTCAAGACGATGCCGGCGTCAGGGTTACCGTCGAGGACGGTTCGGGCAAGGCGCGTCATTACACCGGCAGTTACGCCCTGGGCTGTGACGGAGCCCGCAGCGTGGTGCGAGAGGCGATGGGGGTCGAGTTCACCGGGCGCACGCATCCCGAGCTGTTCGCGTTGTTCAACGTTGCCTTCGACACCCCCGCAGCCGACGCGGTGCGCGCTCCTGCGACCGCCGTCTTCGATCCCGACGAATGGATGATCCTGGTCCGTTTGAAGGAATTCTGGCGGGTGGTCTGGCCACAGCCGGCCGGGCGGGAGGAACCCAACGAGGACGATCTGCGGGAGCGGCTGCGGTTCGCCTTCGGCACCGACCATCCGTTCGAGATCGTCGGCCGCGCCACCTACCGTGTGCACCATCGTTATGCCGAACACTTCTGCAATGGTCGGTTCTTCGTTTTAGGCGACGCCGCACACCTCATGACCCCGATCGGGGGACTGGGCATGAACACGGGACTCCAAGATGCCGGGAATCTGTCGTGGAAGCTGGCCATGGTGCTCAAGGGACAGGCCGACCCCAGTCTGCTCGATACCTACGAACGCGAGCGACTACCCATTGCTCGCTTCGTTGCGGGCAATCTCGCCGATGGCAATCGGGCTGCGCTAATGATGCGCAACCCGATCAAGCGCACCATCCGCAATACCGTCATGTGGCTGCAGGGGCACTCTGAACCACACCGCTGGCAAGCGGCATATTTGCGATCGATGCTAGGGATGGGCTATGCCCCGCCGGCTGCGCCTGGATCGCCCTTGCAGCGGATCGTCAAGGTGCTGCGCCCTGAGGCGCGGCCCGCGGTCAGGCCAGGCGACTACTCGCCCGACGGTCCGGTGCGCTTCACCGATGGCCGGACCATGCACCTGCATGATCTGCTGAGCAGCAAGTTCCTGGCGGTGACGTTTGCCGACGCCCGCGACCTTGAAAGCCTTCCCGTTGTCGTTGACCCGCGCATCGACCACTACATCGTCAGCGCCGTCGACGTCGCTCCGGAGACGAAGAATCGAGCCCGCACTCTTGTCGACCTCGGCTCGCGGCTCACGAAGCGTTATCACGCCGAAGAGGGAAGCACCTACCTCATCCGCCCGGACGGCTATGTCCTCGACGTCTTTTCCAGCGCGCATGGCCCACAGAGGTACTCCGCACGCATCGCGGACTACCAGAGTGCAGGCAAGCCTCGAGTTGCTGCGGGCGCTTAGGGCATCCGGTCGAGCAACCCGCGTTTAACTCCGAGGCCGGTGAGCAGAGGCCCGCCCGCGCGCACCGGGGAACCGTGGCGACCGCTCTTGACGCCGTCGAGACGCGGGAGTGAAACCGCAGGTAATGAGCGAGACTGAGCCGGAACGAGGCGGAACGAAACCGCAGTCAGGACTGCGTCTTGCCTGGTCAAGATAGGGGTTCGAGTCCCCTTAGCTCCACCAGAATGCATACAGGTCACGGCCCGTTGGGCGGTGCAGCGCATGGCCCAGCGTCATCCGGGCGAAGGCCAATACGAAATCATCACCGGATCGTTCGGCAATCCGTAGGTCTATCACCGCGGTTGGTCGAGGTAGCGGCGCGCGCCCCAGTAGTCTGTGTCCAGTCGAACCGGGGTGATGCGCACTGGTGTCGTCGAGTCGAATGCCTCGATCATGTCGCCGTTCCCGGAATACATGGCCACGTGGTAGATCGCGTCGGGATTGTCGGGGTCCGTGCTGCCGTGCGAGTAGAAGAGCAGATCGCCGGGCTGCAGCGCGGATTTGTCGACGGGGCGGCCCCGGCTGTCTGCGGCTTGCGCGTCGGCGTCGCGCGGGAGTGTGATGCCGTGCACCTGGTAGATGGTGGAGGTGAAACCGGAGCAGTCGAACCCGAACCCGGCACGGCCGCCCCACAGGTAGGGGACGTTCACGAACACCGCGGCGTACCGGACCAGATCGGCTCCGGTGGAATGCGGTATGTCCGTGGGCTTTTCGTAGACCGCCACCGTTCGAGCATCCAGCCACCTCGGGCCGCGATCGGGAGTGGCCACCTTCACGGCCTTGTCGGTGCGGCTCAGGACGGGAAGCCTGGTGTTGGTACTGATCTCGAAGTCCTGATCGGAGAGTCCGGATTCGCGGTAGAGCCAGGTGGTGATGCCGCGATCGGCCAGCGCGAAGGGAGCGTGGGTGTCTTCCTTCAGTGCGCCGTAGCCTGCGTCGGTCGTCAACTGGGCCTTGGGAATCCAGCCGGGATAGCCCAGGGAGTCCTTCGGTGTGGGCTGGCCGGGGACCCGCACCTCGTCCCAGTCGCCCTGCTCTCGCACCACAAAGACCCGGTCGCCGAAGAGGGCCTGAGTCTGGGTGAGATTGTCCGAGGTGAGCGCTTCCTGCTGGGCCGGCGTCATATCTGACAGCCAGTCGCGAATATCGACCGGATTTGTCAGCGCGGAATGGTCAACCGGACGCGGGCTCTGCGGCGTGGTCCACACCGTGGCCGCCGAAACGGCGACAAAGGCGCTGGGTGGCGTGTGACCGGGCCCCATCTTCCGACCCGGGCCCATCATGCCGCCGGGCCCCGTCGTCGCGGGGCCGGTGTGGTTGTGGCCGCCCGACGGGATGCCCCGAGTCCAGCCAGAAAAGAAGATCATCGCCGCGACAAACACGACACCGGCGACGATGCCCAGCGACGCGGCAGCCCGGTTGAGCCCGCTGGGCCGTTGCCCCTGCGGCGATATCGGCGC
>DASQRI010000175.1:0-4479 GCA_035642975.1 Mycobacterium sp. | reverse complement strand
CTGAGTCAGCAAGGTGGTGGCCAGCGCGTCTCGCCGATATCGCGTGTCGTGTGCCGCCGAGGCCAGCAGCGCCCTGGCCAGCTCGACACTGACGGCGCCCACATTGGTGGCAGCCGTGTCGGTGCTGAGTTCATCGGCGCGCCGGGTCAACCCGGTGATGTGGTTGACCATCAACTCATAGAGCGGGCTGATGTGCAGGCGGGTACTCGCGTCGCGGATCACGTCGTGGGGCAGTCCTAAATCATCGAGGGCCACATGAAGACATTGGGAGGCGCCGTGGCCGTCCCAACAAAAGTCGTAAGCAGAGTTCAGGTCCGTGACCATCAGGTGGCCTGCCGGAACTACGCGCTGCTCGCCGCCCTGCTCACATAAGCCGTCACCGATTTCCTGGACGGCGAGTGCGAGATTGGGTGAAGGGCAGGTCTTCGCCTGCTTAGCGGTGCGCACGAGTTGCATTCCCGTGGTGTCGGCACGAAAGATGCTGGCGGCACCGAAGCTCCAGACGTCCATGCGGGCCTGAACGATCCCGTCCTGGTTGTCCAGGATGACGTGGGATGGCACCGAAGCATCGATCATCGCCGAGATCACCGCCGCGGCGCGATCCTCCGCGGGCATCGTTTCGGTGTCAAGCACCACCGCCATGTGTACACCTCTCGTTCCCCGCTGCTGGAGTTCAAGCGTGAAGGCGATCAATTCAACCCTTGTTTGAATGCTAGATCGCCGTCCGATCGGATTACCGGGTTTTGTGCACTACTTGGCGGATAGCGTGCACCCGCAGGCACGCGATCCAGCGCTGACCCGCCTACGTTCATCCTGTAGACGCAGGGCAAGCCCCCGCCAGCGCTCACTCTGCGTCCGCGGCGGAGGAGGTCGGTGTGCCCCAACTGGCTCCGCGGACACCGGTGGTGTTCATTCACGGACTCGGAATGCATGCGAGCAGTTGGGATGACTGGTTAGCGTTGTTCGATGCTGCGGGTTATCAGGCGATCGCACCGGGGTGGCCCGGCGAAGCCGCCACAGTCGCCGAGACGCGACGTCATCCCGAGGCGATCAAGAATTCGGGAATCAGCGCGCTCACCGACCACTACCAGGCGCTCATCGCCGATCTGCCCGCCACGCCCATCGTGATCGGCCACGGCGTTGGTGGACTAGTCGCGCAGCGCCTGATCGCCAGGGGATTCGCCCGCGCGTGCATCGCTGTGGCGCCAGAACCGTTCCAAGGAATACTCCGGCAGCCACTGGCCCAAATGCGCACCACAGCAGCCTATCTCGGCCACCGCGGGCTGCGCGCTAAAACATGGGCGCACACCGCCGAAAGCTACCATGACAGAGTCGCGAACGTTGTCTCGCGGAGCGAATCCGATCGACTGTTTGCGGCCTTCAGCATCCCCGTCTCAACACCGCCGCTGGTGTGCGTTGTGCTGGGCACCTTCTGGCGTAGCAATGGTGCGACAGTCAATTTGCGTACCGAACGCGGACCGTTGCTGATGATCGCGGGCAGCGTCGACCGCGCAGTACCAGTCGCCACTGTTTACTCGACATACAACATTCAGCGCCGCAACACGGGCGTCACCCAATTCTGCGTCTTCGACGGACGCGGTCACTCCCTGGCCGCCGACCACGGCTGGCGCGAGATCGCGGACGCCACGATGAATTTCCTCATGCGCAACGGGCTACGAGAAGTCTCCGGATTCATTGTTTGCGACCACACCAACAGGGGTCTGACTTTGTTGCAGCAGCCATCGACTAATCGATCTTCCCGACCGAGGATGAATCGGTCTGGCCCGGAGACCAGCCATCCTGTAGGGCAGGGGAGCACGCCTATGACGAACTTGTCCCTCTTTGTGGCGGAGTCGGCGGACATGTATCCGGACTCGATCGCATTGCGATCCAACGACACCACAACGACCTACTCGGAGCTGCACGTCCGAATTCGCCAGCTGTCCGGCTACCTCGCCGAGATCGGCATCCAGCCGGGTGATCGGCTAGGCGTGATGCTTCCGAACACGCTGGCATTTGCCTTGGCGTACTACGGCATCCTGCACGCCGGCGCGATCGTGGTACCGATGAATCCACTCCAGTCTGCACGTGAGGTGGAGTTCTTTCTGGCCAACACAGGCGCGCACGCGCTGTTCGCCGCACCCGACAATCCAGCATCTACGGCGGGTGCACGGGCCGCCGGCGTGCGCTGTATCGCAATCGACGACGCGACGGCCGTCGGCCTCATCAACCGGTGCCCTCCGCGGGCTCACGCGGTCAGCCGGTCGGACGACGAAACCGCCGTCATCTTGCACACTTCGGGGACGACAGGAGTCCCCAAGGGCGCCGAGCTGACGCACGGCAACCTACTACGCAACCAGGCGATCGTGGCGTCCCGGCTGCTCGACCTCGGGCCCGACGACGTAGTGATGGGATGTCTACCAATGTTTCACGCGTTCGGCATGACGTGCGGACTGAACGCGACGATGTCATCGGGAGCAACGCTGGCTTTGCTGGCGAGGTTCACGCCAGGCGACGCACTCAAGACCATTGCCGCGGTGAAAGTCACCGTCTTCCAAGGCGTTCCGACCATGTACGCCGCGATGCTCGCCGCCGCCGCAGACTCCGCCGACGAGGTGAACACCGAGTCGTTACGGGTATGCACTTCCGGAGGGGCAGCCTTGCCGGTCGACGTGTTACACCGGTTCGAATCCCGATTCGGCTGCACAGTCCTCGAGGGCTACGGCCTGTCCGAGACTTCCCCGGTGGCGAGCTTCAATCACCCCCACACCAAGAGGAAGGCCGGTTCGATCGGCACGCCGATCCAGGGCGTGCACATGCGCATCGTCGACGACTCTGGTAGACCCGTCGCACCCGGCGATGCCGGAGAGATCCAGATCCATGGCCACAACGTGATGAAGGGTTACTGGGGCCTGCCGGACGCCACGTCGAAGGCGATCGTGAACGGCTGGTTTTCCACCGGCGATATCGGACGCGTCGATGACGATGGCTTCTACTACGTGATCGACCGAAAGAAAGAGCTCATCATCCGCGGCGGATATAACGTCTATCCCCGCGAGGTTGAGGAAGTACTTCACCAGCACCCAGCCGTCGCCGCGGCCGCCGTCGTCGGAATAGCCCATGACATCCTCGGGGAAGAGGTCGGCGCTGCGATCGTCCTGCAACCGGACGCCGACATCACGGCCGACGCCATTCAGGCTTACGTCAAGGAAAGAGTTGCGGCCTATAAATACCCACGCCGCATCTGGATTGTCGACGAGCTTCCGCTTGGCCCGACCGGCAAGGTCCAGCGTCGCGAGATCCACCCACCCGAACAACACGAGTCTGCGTCCACCTGACTGGTCGCCGGGACCTGCGAAGGCTGACCGCGAATGCGATCTGCGCCGCAACCCGACGAACGCGGCCGCCCGCTCCGCAACGCTGATCACGAAGCCGGGCAACGCTTTCCGCCCGATACACGCTGTTCGGGCGTTTCAGCAGACGGTGGGCGTTGCAGCGTCCACTCACGAAGTTTGTAGCGCCGACTAAACGTTGGTCGGCGATCGTGTCCCCGTGAACAATGACCGGTGGCCCGTCGACACCGAGAATCGATGTGGTGGGCAACGAGCCCGCTTCAGATGCCCAAGGAGTTGGTTTCATGACCCTCGACGATGCCGTGAAAGTGAAAGTGAATGACGCGTCACTCAATCCCGTGCAAGAAAGAGCCTACAGTGAAGTTGTAAAGAATTTCTCTTTCACGGTGGATTCCTCGAAGATTGATGTAACGCAAAGCGCCTCTTATGTCCATTCGCCGTTGTTTTTGCACGACTATATAACGGGCGTGGTAGCAAGCGCGGCTTCTGCCCTGGAGCATTTAGGGCAGGTACGCGGCCTGCCGTCGCAGTCAATCCATTTAGACCGTCGCCTTGTAGGTCTTCATTTTAACGATTACTTGTTCAGCTATTTGAACGGTCAGCATCTCGTTATGGATTCGTGGGGGGTAGGTCCGGATAACGGAATCTACGAAACCAAGGATGGGAAGTGGTTCTCCCATGTCGGCGACATCGCTCGACTGAAGAGGGAGTTCTCACGTTACCTCGATTGTCCTTTGATTGTGGAGTCCGTTCGGCGTGCGATCAAAGAAAAGAATGCCCAGGAGATCGAAGACGACATGATCAAGCTGGATCTACCTGGCGGTTGGATGCGCTCCAGGCAGGAATGGCTTGACCACCCCGTCGGTGCCTACGCAAAAGATCATCCCATAATAGAGTTCGAGAAGCGAGGAAATTCAGACTCCCGCAAGCTCGGTCCATCAAGATCCCGCCTGTTGTCGGGTGTGCGCGTTCTCGACCTCACGAATGTCATCGCGAATCCTATCGGTACCAGGCTCCTTGCGGAGGCCGGCGCGGACGTCATCAACGTTAATCCGGTTATCGGCGACTTCATATTAACCACTTGGATCGAAGGCAGCTGGGGCAAACGCAACATTCGACTGGATTT
>DASQRI010000174.1:0-23854 GCA_035642975.1 Mycobacterium sp. | reverse complement strand
ATTTGGCTTCGGCGCTGGCCGGGCGTACGTGGGCGCTCAGGGAACTCAATGGCAACGGAGTGGCAGAACTGCGCAAACGCATATGAAGCGCGCGGCGTGCCTGTCACCGGCCTATTTAGTCGAGCACGTCCCACCGCGGCGTCAAGACACCCAGTGCGCCCAAGGCCACGGCGGCCGCGGTCGACGTGCGCAGCACGGTCGGGCCCAGCCGGACAGCCACGGCGCCGGCATCGGTCACGGCGGCGAGTTCGTCAGGGGCGATGCCGCCCTCGGGACCCACCAGCAACATGACCGACTTTGCTTGAGCCAGGCCGTGATTCGCGAGCTCCCCGGTGGCCGACTCGTGCAGCGCCAGGACTGCCCCTCCCGAGGCCACTGCCTCGCGGATCCGCTGGGTCAGCGCCGCGGTGGACAGCACGCCATCGACCGACGGGATGTGCGCGCGACGGGACTGTTGTGCGGCGGCGCGGGCCACCGCGCGCCAGCGCCGCAGACCCTTTTCCGCGCGGGCGCCTTCCCAACGGGCCACACACCGCGCAGCCTGCCACGCCATCAAGGCGTCGGCCCCGGCTTCGGTGGCCAGCTCGATCGCCAGCTCGGAGCGCTCGGCCTTGGGCAGCGCCTGAACCACCGTGACCGCCGGCTGAACGGGCGGGACCTGCCAGCGGTCCACTACCCTGGCCTGCAACCCGTCGCGGCCGGTCTGCTCGACTACGCAGCGGGCCAGGCCACCGGCGCCGTTGCCGAGGATTACCTGCTCGCCGCTGCGGAGGCGCCGCACGGTGGCGGCGTGGAAGCCCTCATCGCCCTCGACGACGGCCAGCTCACCGGTTTCGGGCAGCGCGTCGATATAGAAAAGGCCAGGCATGTGAAGTCGGCAGGCTGTTAGCGCCCCGTGAAGGTCTCACGCAGCCGACTGAACAACCCGCCGTTGGCGGCCGCGCCGTGCGTCGAACGAACCTCGGTCACGTCACGGCCGCGGCGGGTCTTGAACTCGCGCAGCAGTTCGGCGTCGTGGTGGTCGAGCCGATCCGGTACCACCACCTCGACGTGCACGTGCAAGTCGCCACGCGCACCGGAACGCAGATGCGGCATCCCGTGGCCGCGCCGGGTCGTCACCGAACCGGGCTGGGTTCCCGCGGGGATGGTGATCTCGGTCAGACCGTCGAGGATCGCGTCCACGGTCACCGAGGTGCCCAGGGCCGCGTCGACCATCGGCACCGAGATCGTGCAGTGCAGATCGTCGCCGTCGCGCACGAAGATGTCGTGGGGTTGTTCGTGGATCTCGACGTACAGGTCACCCGCCGATCCCCCGCCGGGCCCGACCTCGCCCTGAGCGGCGAGCCGGACCCGCATGCCGTCGCCGACGCCGGCCGGAATCTTGACGGTGATCTCCCGGCGAGCCCGCACCCGCCCGTCGCCGCCGCACTGGTGGCACGGGTCGGGAATGACCTCACCGACGCCACGGCAGGTCGGGCACGGGCGGGCGGTCAACACCTGGCCGAGCAAGGAGCGCTGCACGGTCTGCACCTCACCGTGACCACCACAGGTGTCACACGTCGCCGGCGATGAATTGCCGTTGGTGCCGCGGCCCTGGCATCGGTCGCACAGCACCGCGGTGTCGACGGTGACCTGCTTGCTGACGCCAGTCGCGCATTCGGTGAGGTCCAGCCGCATCCGCAGCAGCGAGTCCGAGCCCGGCCTGACTCGTCCGATCGGGCCGCGCGTGGTCGAGCCCCCACCGAAGAACGCCTCGAACACATCACCCAGACCGCCGAAGCCGGCGAATCCGTTGCCCGCTGCCGCCGCGTTCTCCAGCGGATCGCCGCCCAAGTCGACGATGCGTCGCTTCTCCGGGTCGGAGAGCACCTCGTAGGCGACGCTGATCTCCTTGAATTTCGCTTGCGCGACCTCGTCGGGGTTGATGTCGGGATGCAGCTCGCGCGCCAGCTTGCGATAGGCGCGTTTGATCTCCGCATCGCTCGCGTTCTTGCTCACGCCGAGCAGACCGTAATAGTCGCGTGCCACGCCTGACTCTCCTAGGCCTTAACCGGCCGCGCTGGTGCGGCCATCATCAAATTGTGCAATGAGTGCCGCTTCATCGCGCACCCAGCACTTCGCCGATATACAAGGCAACCGCAGCGACACTAGCGATAGTTCCCGGATAGTCCATTCGGGTGGGCCCCAGCACACCCATGCCGCCGTAGACGGTGTCGGTGGTGCCGTAGGTGGTGGACACCACCGATGTGCCCATCATCTGCTCGGCCTCGGTTTCGTGCCCGATGCGCACGGTCACTTTGCCGGCTTGCTGCTGCGCGGCCAGCAGCCGCAGCACGACCACCTGCTCCTCGAGGGCTTCCAGGATCGACCTCAGCGAGCCGCCGAAGTCGGCCGTGTTGCGGGTCAGGTTGGCCGTGCCGCCCAACAGCAGCCGCTCCTCGCTGTGCTCGACCAGGGACTCGAGCAACACCGTCGCCGAGCGTCCGACCGCATCGCTGAGGCTTTTCGACTGCGCGCCCCGGCCGTCGAGGTGGCCGGCGAGGTCCGCGACCGCGACCGACGCCGCGGCCAGCTTCTTGCCGTCCAGCGCTTGCCCGAGCATTTCGCGCAGCTGGGCCAGCTGATGGTCATCGATGACATCGCCGAGCTCGACGATGCGTTGGTCCACCCGGCCGGTGTCGGTGATCACGACCATCAGCAACCGGGCCGGGGTCAGTGCGATCACTTCCAGGTGCCGCACGGTCGACGTCGAGAGCGTCGGGTACTGCACGACAGCCACCTGGCGGGTCAGCTGGGCCAGCAGCCGCACCGCGCGACGCAGCACGTCGTCCAGGTCGACACCGGACTCCAGGAAGCTCTGGATGGCGCGCCGCTCAGCCGACGACAGCGGCTTGACGTCGTCGAGCCGGTCGACGAACTCGCGGTAGCCCTTCTCCGTCGGCACCCGACCGGAGCTGGTGTGCGGCTGGGTGATGTAGCCCTCGGCCTCGAGCACCGCCATGTCGTTGCGCACCGTGGCGGACGAGACGCCGAGGTTGTGCCGTTCGACCAGTGATTTCGAACCGATCGGCTCTTTGGTGGCGACGAAGTCGGCGACGATCGCGCGCAGCACATCGAAGCGACGGTCATCGGCACTAGCCATCGAATTCACCCTCCTAACCCGGTCCACTTTACGGTGATCACCAGGAACTCCCGCATCGTCGCCGCGCGAGCTGACGGCGCGGCTCCTCCTCGGGCCGTCCCGGCCCGCATCGTCGCCGCGCTAGCCTGTCCAGCATGGCCACGTCGAGGGGCGACGCGCCGGAGACCAGCCGCGGATGATCTTCAAAGGCGTGCGAGAGGGCAAGCCCTACCCCGAGCACGGGCTGTCCTATCGGGACTGGTCACGCATTCCGCCCTGTCAGATTCGGCTCGACGAACTGGTCACCACCACGACAGTGCTGGCGCTGGACCGCCTGCTGTCTGAAGACTCCACGTTCTACGGCGACCTCTTCCCACACGCGGTGAAGTGGAAGGGCACTGTCTACCTCGAAGACGGTTTGCATCGCGCGGTGCGGGCGGCACTGCGAAATCGCACCGTGCTGCATGCGCGATTACTCGATCTGGACGCGGTCACCCAGCCGACCCAGCAGGCCTGACGCTCGGTCACGTTTGTGCGCCGGCAGGTGTCGAACTAGGTAAAACCGTCGCAATCGCCTGAGGAGAACCGCCATGCCACGACTCACGGGAGTGTCCGACCGGGACGCCGCACTCGGCGCCAAGATCGCCTACTTCTTCACCAAACGGCGCTTCAAGCAGATGACCGGACTGGAAACCGCGACGATGCTTGAGCCGCTCCGGATGTACGCCTATATCCCCAGGCTGCTCAACGCCTACGGCCGCCTGGAGATGGCGGAGTCGAAGATGGACATCCTCAGTCCCCGGCATCGCGCGCTCGCCGAGTTGAAGTCGGCGATGACCGTGCGCTGCGAATACTGCATCGATCTCGGCTCGTCGATCGCGCGCAGCTGGGGGCTGACCGACGAGGAACTGCTGGCGCTGACCGACTACCGGAACGCCACCTGCTTCTCCGACCTGGACAAGCTCATCCTCGAATACGCCGCCGCGGTCAGCCGCACGCCGGTCGAGGTGAGCGACGAGCTATTCGACGGCCTGCGCGCGCATTTCGACAACGCACAACTCGTCGGGCTGACCCACATCATCACGCTCGGCAATCTTCGGGGTCGGTTCAACCTCGCGCTGGGTATCGGGGCAGCCGGTTTCAGCGACGGCAAGGTGTGCGCGCTGCCGGACACCGGTCGACGGTGACCGAAAACGCCGACCTGGCAACGCGTTTCCAGGCGGCCCGGCCGCAGCTGGGCGCGTTGGCCTATCGGATGCTGGGCTCGGTCGACGACGCAGAGGATGCCGTGCAGGAGGCGTGGTTGCGGCTGAGCGGTATCGACGGCGGTCAGGTGACGAACCTGGACGCCTGGCTGACCACCGTGGTGGCCCGGATCTGCCTCAACACCTTGCGCAGCCGCGGTGCCCGTCCCCGTGAAGAACTCGTCGCCAGGGTCCCGGACCCCATCGTCGACGCGGTCGGCGAACCCGATCCCGAGCACCAGGCGATGCTGGCCGACGCGGTGGGATTGGCGTTGTTCGTGATTCTGGACACCTTGCCGCCGGCCGAGCGACTGGCTTTCGTGCTGCACGACGTGTTCGCCGTCCCGTTCGACCAGATTGCACCGATCGTCGAGCGGTCACCGGAGGCCACCCGCAAGCTGGCCAGCCGGGCGCGGCGGCGCATCCACGATGCCGCGCCCAGCCCGGACACCGACCTGCTGGCCCAGCACGCCGTCGTCGACGCCTTCTTCGCCGCCGGTCGCGCCGGCGACTTTGACCGACTGGTCGCCGTCCTGGACCCCGATGCGTCGCTGCGCGGCGACTTCGGCGCGGGCGCGCTGCGCTCGGTGCGCGGAGCATCCACGGTTGCCGGGCTGGCCAGAAGCTACGCGGCGCCGGAGCGCGAAGTCCGCCCCGCCGTCGTCAACGGCGCCGCCGGCGCGGTGATCTTCGTCGACGGCGCGGCAAACGCCGTCATGGGCTTCGTCGTCCGCAGTGGGCGGATCGTCGCGATCGACGTGCTGGCCGATCCCGAGCGCATCGCGCAGATCGACCTGCGCGCGGTGACCGGCTAGTTGGTCGCCGAGGCCGCCTGCACCAGCGCGATCGCAGCGTCGTGCTGCATCACCCACGTCCCACCCTGATCGATGAACGCCAGCTGCTTGTTGACCGGCCCGGCGAACTTGGGACCCGTGATGGCGACGTCGGCGCTGACCGCGTTCGGGGCGACCGGCTGGATGTTCGTCACGTTGAACTGCTCCGGGAAGTTCCCGTTGCGGGCGGCCTTGCGCAGGTCGTGATCGGCCACGTGGCCCTCGTCGCCGCTGATGCCATTTTCGACCAGACCGAACTTCGTCTGGTACGACACTCCGGGATCGGTGACCTGGTTGCACAGGTTGGCCAGCTGTTCGGGGCTCGGCAGCGGGGGTGCACCCGGCGGTGGTGGCGGCGGGGGGTCGAGCGGTGCGCTGAGCACCACCGCCCGCACCTGGAAAACGGCGGTGCCCCCAGAAGCACCTGACGTCACCCCGGCCGCGGCAGCTCCAATGGTGGCCACGGCCGCCACCCCGGTGGCGAACAATTTCACGGTCATCGTTGTCCCTTCGATTTGGACCTGAACATCTGTGTCATTCTGCTGGCCACCGCTTGGTTTGTGGCGACGCTGACCCTGGCGTGTCCTGGCGCCGGCCGTCTTACATCAAAGCCATTTGCAAGCCGCGCTGGCAAGTGCGTGGTCGCGATCCGGCAAACCGACAGGCCTAGCCGGTGTGGATTCGCCACTCGGCGGCATCCTGCTGCTGTCGCCAGAATTCGTCGAAACGTCCTCCCGCGGCGAGCAACTCGTTGACCGCGCCGTCCTCGACGACCCGGCCGGCGTCGACAAACAGGACCCGGTCGGCATGACGAATGCTCGCCAGCCGGTGGGCGACGATCACCCGGGTACGCGGTCGCGGATCCGCGGTGAGCGCGTCGACCACGGCGGCCTCGTTTTCCGTGTCCAAAGCGCTGGTCGCCTCGTCGACCAGCAGTATCGGCGCGGGTTTGAGCAGGGCGCGCGCGATGCTGACCCGCTGCCGTTCACCGCCCGACAACGCCGAACCGGCCTCACCGACGATCGTCTCGACGCCGTCGGGCAGCCGGCCGGTGAGCTCGTCGACCCGCGCCAGCGCGACAGCCCTGGTGAACTGGTCGTCGCCGGCCGCCGGGTCGCCCGCGGCTATGTTCTCGCGGATCGTCCCGTGGAACAGATAGGGATGTTGGAACACCACGCTGCTCGCGGCGCGCCGAGCGTCGGCGTCGAGCGTCGCGACGTCCACGCCGTCCACCAAGACGCGGCCCCGGGTGGGTTGATACAGGCCGGCGATCAGCGCCAGGATCGTGCTCTTGCCCGAGCCGGACGGTCCGACGATCGCCGTAGACGTGCCCGGCTGCAGCGTGAAGCTCACGCGAGAGAGCACCGCTCCACTAGCGCCGTCATAGCTGAACGCGACGTCGTCGAACTCGATGCGCGGTGCGCTGCGATCGGCGCGCGGCGTCTCGGTTCCGGCAGCCATGACCTGTGCGCTGAGCACGGCACCGATCCGATCGAGGGTGGCGCGGGTGCTCTCCAGGGCCGGTGCCAGCTCGCTGATCGAGGTGAAAGGCTCGAGGTAGCGGGCGATCACCACGATGAGGGCAATGGCCTCGGGCACGGAAAGCGTGCCGGTCACCGTCAGCGCGGTGGTCGCGCCCGCGAACAGGATGAGGGCCAGCTGACTGGCGAGGCTGAACAGCAGCTGGCCGGGAACCTGCATGGTCAGCAACCGCATCGTCGCGCCGTGCTGGGCGGCCAGCGCGTCGCCGACCAGGCTTCTGGCCGGCTCGACGCGACGCGCCGCACGCAAGGCCTGCTGGGTGCGGGCGAATTCGATGATCCGCTCGGTGAGCGCGCTGTTGGCCTCGGCGGCCGCCTGATCGGCGCGACGCGCCAGCCGCGCCGACGCCCACAACGCCCCCAACAGCAGCGGCACGCCGCCCATGGCGGCCAGGCCGAGCTGCCAGGACACCGGCAACAGGGCCAGCGCGATGGCCGCCGGCAGCAGCACCGCGGTGACCAGCGGCGTCAGCAGGTTGACCACGAGACCGACGAGCTCTGGTCCCGTCGCGGCGATCGCCTGCCGTGCGGTCGCGGTGTTGTCGGCGCTGAACCACTCCAGCCGCACATCCGGCAGCCGGTCCGCGACGTCGTGCTGGGTGTGGTCGAGCACCGCGAAACCCAGATCGAAACCGATGCGCGCGGTCACGGTGTCGATCACCCACCCGGTCACCGTCGCCGCGGTAAGCCAGCCCAGCCATGCCAGCGCCCGGTGCGGCGCGTCGCTGAACAACGCCCCCACCAACGGAACCAGCAGCACGGTGCCCACCGCCCGCACCACCACCGAGACCAACGCGAGCACGATGTAGGTGAGTACTTTGCCGCGACGGTCCCCGGGGACGAGGCCGATCCAGGTGCGGATCATCGCGCCGCCTCCGGCGCCGTGGTGGCAGTCACCGGATCGGGATGGCCGCTGTCCCACAGCCGTCGGTACCGTCCATCCGCGGCAAGCAGCTCGTCGTGGGTGCCACGTTCGGCGATCCGGCCGTGGTCGAGGACGACGATCTGGTCGGCCCTGGTGACGGTATGCAGGCGATGCGCGATCACCAAAACCGTGCGCTCGCGGGTCAGCCGGTTCAGTGCCTGCTGCACAAGGTATTCCGACTCCGGGTCGGCGAACGCGGTCGCCTCATCGAGGATGAGGACACCGGTGTCGGCGAGGATGGCACGGGCGATGGTCAGCCGTTGACGTTCGCCGCCGGAAAGGCCGCTGGCCGCGCCCAGGATGGTGTTGTAGCCGTCCGGCAGCCGCATGATGCGATCGTGGATCTGCGCGTCGCGGGCCGCGGCCTCGACTTGCGCGGCGGTGGCGTCGGGCACCGCCAGCGCGATGTTGTCGGCGACCGTACCGTGCACGAGCTGAGTTTCCTGCAGCACGAAACCGACGCGGGTGTAGAGCTCGTCGGCCGTCATCGACCGAACATCCTGTCCGCCAATGTGAATCGTGCCGTGCTGCACATCGTAGAAGCGGGCCACCAGCGCGGCCAGCGTCGACTTTCCGGATCCGGACGGGCCGACGAGCGCGGTGACCGTACCGGGTCGCAGCGTCAGCGAGACGTCGTGGATCACCGGTACATCCGGGCGGTAGCCGAAGCTGACGCGGTCGAACACCACGGTCGCGGACGCGCCGTTGGACCCTTCGCGGGGCTGGTCCGACACGGCGAGGTCCGGCTCGTCGAGCGTGATCTGCAGGCGTCGGGCGGCCAGCAGCCCGGCGCGGATACCGCCGAGCCCGTAGGCGATGTTGAGCAGCCGTGCGCCGAATGTGGTGCCCAACAACAAGAACGGCAGCAGGTTGACCGGGTTCATTTGGCCGGTGACTACCAGCAGGGTGCCGGTGACCGCGATGAGCCACAGGAAGGTCGCGGGACGAGTGGCCAGATCCATCAAGGTTTTCTTGCCGGCCAGCGGACGCTGCCAGTCGATGAGGAATCCGACGTACTCGTCTAGCCGGCGGCGGAAGCTCGACGCGGCGGCACCGCCGAAGACGCGGATCACCGGCTGGCCCTCGAGGTAAGCGCCGGCCTCGCCGTTCATCTTCTCGGCCCAGCGCTGCGATTGCGGGATGCGCGGGCCGGACTGAATCGTCATCGACGACGTCAGCACCAAATAGAGCAGCACGGGCACGAACAACACCAGCGCCACCCGCCAGTCGACGACGAACAGGTACACCAGTACCGCCAGCGGCGCCACTACCGCCGCGACCGCGTCCGGGATGGCATGGGTGACCAGATAATGCAGTGACAGCGTGTCGTCAGCCACCAGCTGCTTGATGGACCCCGACCCGCGGGCGGTGAACCAGCCCAACGGCAATCGCGACAACTTGCTCAACAGCCGGGAACGTAAGTCGCTGGCGAACCGCGCGTCGACGACGTGCAGCCACAGCGTCAGGGCCGCGCCGAGCACCGTACCGAGCCCCAGCAGCGCCACCGCCGCGAACCCGATCTCGCGCAGTCGCGACGCTTCGGCGCCAGACACCAGCAACCGGGCCAACTCGACCAACAGCACGAACGGGGCCAACTGCACCAGCGTGATCACCGCCTGCAACACGCCCGACGCGATCAGCGCCGAGCGCAGCGGCGCGAGCAGACGGCCGGCGGCCTGCGCATTCCAACTGCCCCGTGGCGCTGATGATGCTGGTTCCCGTTGCACCACAGCGTCTTCCGGCTGCACCCGAACAGGCTCACCGCTGGGCGCGACGCTTTCGGCAGTCACCGGCTCGTCGCCGCGGCGGGTGCCCATCGCGCGGCCGGCGCTCCAGTAGGCCTGAGCATGTATCTCCGACTTGGGAAAGCCGAAGTCGTCACGCAGCCGGGCCCGGACGTGCTTGAGGGTGGTGGCTTCGGGGGTCGCCCAGGCGTACCAGTCCGACCAGTCCCGGTTTTCGATTGCCGCGGCCAGCGATTTCTCATCCCGGCGGTGAACCCGATGCACCCGCAGCCGCGGATGCTGCGCGAGCGGGATGAGCGCGTCGTTGTCGTCGTGCTGCTCGAGATACATCTCGATCGGGACATCATCGGGGACGACTCCGATGATCCCGTTGATCCCGGGAATCGACGCCGAGTCACCGATCAACAGATATCCGGCAGGCTGCTCGTCGTGGGTGTCGAAACGTGACGAGCCCATCAACGACATCACGGCGATCGTCGCGCCGGGTTCGACGGAGCGCGCCCACAATGACGCCGGGCCGGCCGCCTCGTGCAGCACCACGTCGACCGCGAAACGGCCGGCCGGCACGTCCGCCTCGGAGATGGTGTAGGCGCGCTGGAATTCAGTACTCGACCCCCCCGGGTCGGGAAACCAGAACCGCAGCCAGGCCGCGGGTTCGGCCTGCGCATCCTCGAACAAGGTCGGCGATTGCATCCGTATCCGCACGAAATGCGGTGCAATACTGACGGTTTCGATGACCGTAGCGGTATGGTCGCGGGCGCCGAAGCTTCGCAGCACCGCACCCTGGAACCCCCGTGCCATCAGCGGTCCATCGCCTCACGGAGGCTCTTTGGCCGCATATCGGTCCAATGCTCCTCGACGTAGGCCAGGCACTCCGCACGACCGGCCTCGCCGAAGACCTTCCGCCAGCCGGCCGGGACGTCGGCGAACGTCGGCCACAAGCTGTTCTGGTCCTCGTCGTTCACCAACACCACGAAGGTGCCGGTCTCGTCATCGAAGGGATTCGTGCTCATCGTCTCTCCTGGTCGAGGAATTGGCGGCAGGGCCCAGGGCGGCACCCAGAACGCGGTCGGACAGCAGTCCCAAACAGCTGAGGTTGGGGAAACCCGGACCCTGATTGAGTCCGGCGAGGTTGGGCAAGAACAGCTTCGGGGTGACGTCGATGACGGAGAGGTCGTGCCCGATCGCCTCCTGCACCCGATCCCCGGTCAGCGGACCACCCAGCCCCAGCTCGAGCAGGTCAAGTGCATCCTGGCTGAACAGCGTGGTGAACCACAGCGGATCGGCACCCGATCCGTCGATGACCAAGTCGAAACCGTGGACCGTCTCTACGTTTTCGCTGCCGCGGTTAGTGGACAACGTCAACCGGATCTGCTCGTCGCGGCCCACCGCATGCGCAACGCGTCCGCGCAGATGACGAATGCGGTCATCGGCCAACAAGGCGTCCTGCACGTTCGACGAGAACACCCCGCGGTCGGTGCGGGCGATCGCGTCGCGCCGTTCGTCCGGCGTCAGCACCGTCCAGTCGGTGGGGTCGGAGAACAGCGTGTTTTCGAAGAAGCTCTCGCCGCGGGTGAAGAGCGTCACCTGAGGTGAGATCACGGTGATGGTCGAAACCCGATGCCGGAACAGCTCGTTGAGCATCGCCGCGGCGGTCTCGCCGCCGCCGATGACGGCCACACGCTCGGCGCTGATCCGCTCCTGCTGGCCGGCGCGATGCCAGAATTGCGCGATCGAGAGCACCCGCGGATTGCCGGGCAGCAGTGACCGTTCGGCCTGTCCAGGCCCGGTGATCATCAAACCGTCAGCGTGCACGGTGTTTTCGTCGGTGTGCAGCGCCCAACGTTCACCGTCCACGGCGAGGCGGTCGACCTCGCCGGAGACCACTGTCATGTCGATCTGCTCAGCCACCCAGCGCAGGTACTGGCTCCACCGGCGGTGGGTGGGCGCCGGCCGGCCGCGATCGATCCATTGGGCGAACTGGCCCGTGGCAATCAGAAACGACTGCCAGCTGTAGCGAGTCATCCGCTCGTCGAGTTCGGCGTTGCGGCGCGGCACCAGCGACGAGCGGTACGGGAAACCGACGTCTTTCTCCGGGTTCGTCCCCAGCCGTTGCGCGCCGTCGGTCCAACCACCGCTGGCCTGCCAATTGGCGCCCACCCCGATGCGCTCGACGGCCACCACCTTCGGTGCCTCGATGCCCATCTCGCCCAGCACGTATGCCTTGGCGGCGACGGCCACCGCCTTCACCCCGGCCCCCAACACCGCAAGTGTGGTCATGCCACCAGCTCCTCAAGCGCTTGCGTCCACAGTGACTGCAGCACAGCGATATCCGCATCGTCGAGGATGCCTGGAAGGGAACGCCACTGCGTCACCAGCACCTGGTGATCGCCGCTGCCAAGCACGGTGGCGACGACGCTCAGCTCGAATCGCACCGCCAACTCGGGCTCGGGCACCGGCGAAACCCCGGACAGCAGGCCACGGTCTAGCCAGAGCCCGCTGGTGCCGCCGACGTCGGCGCGACCCAGATAATTCAGCAGTAGCTGCGGTTCATCGAAGCCGCCGAGCCGGCTTGCGGTATCGCTGCGCAGGTCGCGCAGCAGCCCGTAGTCGACACCGTCGCCGGGGATCGCCGTCAACAGCTCGCGCACCCGCCGCGGATCATCGGTGTTCACCCGCAGCGGATAGATCGCGCTCAACAACCCGACGGTGTCGGTGGTGTCCACGACCCGATCACCCGCCGGTTCATCGCCGTCGAACAAGGCATCGGCCCGTCCGTGGGTTTCCAACGCGATCAGCGGCGGCGGCGTCGGCTGGCCACGGCGTTGCCGCCATCGGGTGACCATCCGCGACGCCGCAGCGACCAGAACCTCGAAGACCGGTAGGCCCGACCTCAACAGTCGGCCGGTGGTGTCCAGATCGAGCATCGCCGTGGCGACCAGCAATTCGCCGGCGCGGTCGCGGTCCGGCCTGATGCGTCGGCGGCCCAGGTCCGGGTCGTCGCCGACGAGTTGTGCAACCCAATATGGTTCGCTGTCAAGGGATCCCGCACGTGCGGTCAGCGCGTGCACCCAGCGTCGGTAGCTGGTGTGCTCACGCACCGGCGCGGGCGCCTGCCCGGCGATCAGGGCGTGCAGGGTCGCGTCGAGTTCGCCGAGCACCACCTGCCAGGACACCGGGTCCATGGCCAGCACATGCGCGGCCAGCACCAGGACACTCTGACCGCTGGGCGGTCGCAGCCACGCTGCCGCCAGCAGCCGCCCGCGTTCGGGGTCCAGCCGGTCGATCGCGAGCCCGGTGTGTGCGCCGACCGCTGCCTGCAGGTCGCCGGGCACCGCGACCTCGGTGAGGAAGTCGGTGGGCTCGTCGGCATGCAGGGTCATGGTGACGCGGTCCAGCCGACCGCGCAGCACTTCGTGACCGGCGACGACGGCAGCCAACGCCGTCCGTAGCTGCTCACCCGTCACGCCGTCGGGCAACCGAATCGCCTCGGCCTGCGCGAGCCGGCGCGGCTCGCCGTACTCATAGAGCCAATGCGCATTGGGCAGCAGTGGAATCGGACCGCTCTCGGCTCGCGTATCGGGTGTGACCGGCTCGGCAGCTTCGGCGTCGATCGCGGCGGCAAGCTCACGGATACTCCCGCATTCCAGCACCAGCCGCGCGCGCAAGGGCATCCCGCGCCGGCGGGCGGACTGCACCACCGACAGGGCCACGATGCTGTCCAGTCCCAGCTCCAGGAAATCGGCGTTCGGGTCGATCGGCGTGACCTGCAGCATGTCCGAGAGTAGTTCTGTCAGCGCGGATTCGGTCGCGGTCTGCGGTTCCGACTCGACTGACTCCGTGGCGGCCGCGGAATTGGTTGCCGCCAAGGCGGCTTCGTCGAGTTTGCCGTTCGTTGTCAGCGGGATGTCGTCGACGACGAGGATGCGGTGCGGAACCATGTAGCGGGGCAACCGCGAGACGAGCATGCGCCGCAGTTCGGTCCCCGACGGCGCCCTGCCCGACGAATCGCTCACCGCCACATACGCGGTCAAACGCGGAACGCCCTGTCGCTCGTGCACTACGACGGCCGCCTGCCGGACCCCGGGATGCGACTCGAGCGCCACGGCGATCTCACCGGGCTCCACGCGGTGGCCGCGGATTTTCACCTGAGCATCGGCGCGCCCGACGTATTGCAGCGAGCCGTCGGGCTGCCGTCGCACCAAATCGCCGGTCCGGTAGATCCGTTCGCCGGCGGTGAAGGGGTCGGCGACGAACCGCTGCGCGGTCTCCGCGGCGCGGCCCAGATAGCCCCTGACCAGCTGGGCGCCGCCGAGGTAGAGCTCACCGGTCACCCCGTGGGGCACCGGGCGCAACGCCGAGTCCAGCACGTAGCCGCGGGTGTGCAGTGTCGGACGCCCGATCGACGGTCCGTCGTGCGCGTCGATGGCGGCCACCACCGCCTCGACCGTGGTCTCGGTCGGGCCGTAGCAGTTGAAGGCCGTCATCGCCGAGCGGTTGCCCTCGCTGCGGATGAACGACCAGGCCGCGCCGCCGAGTGCTTCACCACCCAGCGCCAGCACCGCCAGCGGCGCGCGCGTCAGCAAACCAGCTGACCTCAGCTGGGCAAACATCGACGGGGTGGTATCGATCATGTCGACACCGCGCTCGGCGATGGCCGCGACCAACGCCTCCGCGTCGGTTTGGGTCTGCTCGTCGACGACGTGCACAACGTGGCCGTCGAGCAGCGCGACCAGCGGCTGCCAGGCCGCGTCGAACGCGAACGACCAGGCATGCGCGACACACAGCGGCCGGCCCAGCCGGGCCGCCGCGGGCCGCAGCACGCTGTCCAGGTGGTCATCGGCGTAGGCACCCACCGCCGCGTGAGTTCCGATGACGCCCTTGGGTTCTCCGGTCGTGCCCGAGGTGAAAACCACATAGGCGGCTTGCTCGGGGTTGACGTCGACGGGGCGGAAGTCACCGGCGTCACCGTCGACCTGGCTGCCGAAGTTTTCGTCGATGACGATGGTGGCGCCGCTTTGGCGCAGGATCGAGTTCACCCGTTCGGCCGGCATTCCCGGTTCCAGGGGCACATACGTGGCACCGGTTTTGAGCACCGCGAAGATCGCCACGACGTAATCTGGGCCGCGGGAAAGCTTGATGGCGACCGGGGTTTCAGCAGTCGCGCCGCGCGCGGTCAACGCACCGGCCCACCGGTTCGCCGCGGCGTCCAGCTCGCGGTAGGTCAGTACGCCACCCGCCCAGCTGACCGCCGGGTTGTCGGGTGTCGAGGCGACGATCGCAGCGAATCGGGTGTGGATCGCCTGTGCTGTTACCGGCTTCGCTGAACCGGTGCCGAGCAGCGGCGCTGACTCCTCGCCGAGCAGGATGCTGACCTCCCGCAACGGGCAGTCCCAGAGTTGTAGCAGCTGCTCGGCGGTGGCCAGCAATCGATAGCCCAGCGTCGCGGCGGACGTGCTGCCCAGCGCGCCGTCGATGACCTCGACCATGACGACCAACCTGCCGTCGGCCATGTGGGCGGCGAGCACGATCGGGAAATGGGTGAGGCTTTCCACCGAAGCGGGCCGGAATGTGAGGCCGGCGCTGATCAATTCGTCGCCGGCGGCCATGCCGGCGGTCGGAAAGTTCTCGTAGACCAGCAAGGTGTCGTACATTTCGCCGACCCCGCCCAACGCCCGCAGCTGTGCATGCCCGAGATAGCTGTGCTCGCGCAGCATCGCCGAATCTCGTTGCAGCCCAAGGCATTGCTCGCCGACGTTGGCGGCGGTATCGAGCCGCACCCGCAACGGAACGGTGTTGATGAACAGGCCGATCATGGTTTCGACGCCGGCCAGTTCGGCGGGTCTGCCCGACACGGTCACGCCGAACACCACGTCGGCGCGGTCGGTCAGACGCGACAAGATCACCGCCCACGCCATTTGCAGCAGCGTGTTCAGGGTGACCCCGCGTGACCGGGCACCGGAAACCAGCCGCTCGGTGGCCTCGACGCCCAGGAGCAACTCGGTTCGCCGTGGCAGGCGGGCGGACTTGCGCGCTGCGTCGTCACCGCCGAAGGCAGCAGACAGTAGCGTAGGGCCCGGCAGCCGTGCTAGATGCTCACGCCAGATCCCTTGGCTGCCTTGCTGATCACGACTTGCCAGCCATCCGATGTAGTCACGGTAAGGTCGTGGCGCCGCCGGCAGCGCAGCGGGATCGCCGCCGGCGCGGTACAGGATCATCATCTCGCTGACGAACACCGGCAATGACCAACCGTCGATCACGATGTGATGGGCCGTGATCACCAACCGCCATCGCGCATCGGGCATTCCGATGAGCAGGAAACGGATGGCCGGTACCCGCTCGAAGTCGAACGGCCGTCGTCGCTCGTCAGCCTCCAGCACCTCGACATCCTCCACGGAGGCGGTGACCTGTCTCCACGGCAGCTCGACTCGCGAGGGCACGATCTGCACCGGCCGGGCGATCCCCCGGCTGAAGAAGCTGGCGCGCAGGTTGGGGTGCCGGATCAACATCTTTGCCGCACAATCGCGGAGCAGCTCGACGTCGAGGGCGCCGGAGATGTCTGCGGCCATGCCGATCACATAGGGATCGTCGGCCCGTTGGCCTTCAGCAGAATCGGCGAGCCCAGAAAGCACCGTGAGCGAATACAAGCCCTCTTGCAGCGGGCTCAGCGCCATCACGTCCTCGATGTCGGATGTGACATCGACTTCGTCGGCCTCAGTTTTGGCGGCTGTCATGATGTTCCGTCCCGCGACTTCGACCAGAGTTGCGTAACCGCGGCCAGGTCGGCGGGCGATAGCCCAGACGTACTCATCGGCTCGAATCTGGTCTCGGTCGGCTCGTCGAGGTCGTCGGGCGAAACATCGCCGCCCAGCGCGCGCAGCTCGTCTATGGCGGCGGCAAGCTGCTCGACCGTTGGGTTCTCGAACACCATTCGCGGGTTGACGGCCAGGCCGACCGCCCTTGCCCGAGCGGCCAATTGGACCGACAGGATGCTGTCGCCGCCGAGCGCGAAGAAGTCGTCGAAACGACCGACTTCGGGCGTGGAGAGCAAGTCGGCGAATACCGTCGCCAGGGCGCGCTCGGTGTCGGTGCGCGACGGTTCGGTCTGGCCGCTGGTGCTGACGGCCGGCCGCGGTAGCCCCGGCCGATTCAGCTTGCCCGACTCGGTTTTCGGCAGGGTGTCCAGCACTGTCAGTGACGACGGCACCATGTATCCGGGTAGGGTCTCAGTGACCGCAGCGCGCACCGATGCCGCGAATGCCGCCTTGTCCGTGTCATCGTCGATCCGGTGTTGTGGGACAACGTATCCGGCCAGGCTGGTGCCGTCGTGGACCTCCCAGGTGCGCGCCGCTGCGGCCGCGACGCCGACGGCTGCGGTGAGCGCGGCCTCGACTTCGGCCAGCTCGACCCGGAAGCCGCGCACCTGGACTTGATGGTCGGCGCGGCCGATGAACTCCAGCTCGCCGTCCTCCGTCCACCGGCCCAGGTCGCCGCTGCGATACAACCGGCCGCCCGGCTCGACGCCGAACGGGTTGGGCACGAACCGGGACGCGGTGAGAGCGGGCCGCTTCCAGTAGCCACGAGCCAGCTGGTCGCCGGCGTAGTACAACTCCCCCACCACGCCGACCGGTACCGGCCGCAGGGCGTCGTCGAGCAGGTACGCGTACGCGCCGGCCACCGGCGAACCGACGAGCGGGCTCGGCAGGCTCAGCCGCCCGCGGGATACCGCGCCGGAGGTCTCGGTGGAGCCGATGTTGTTCAACAGCTCGGGGCCATCGCCGGCAGCGTCGTCGCAGGCGGCAGTCAGTCGCCGCAGCAGCGAGCTGCTCACCGGCTCTCCCCCGCATACCAGCCGCGACAGTGATCGCACCGACTCGGGCGCGTTGTCCACGAGCGCGGACACCAGGCTGGGCACCGCGGTCACTTGCGCGACGGATTCGCGTTTCATCAGTGCCGCAAGGGCTTCGGCATCGCGATGCTCGGTGTCGTCCGCGAGGATCATGGTGGCGCCGGCCGCCAGGCCGGCCAACAACTCCATTCCGCCTTCGAGGAACGTCATCGAAGCTTGCGACAGGCGGATGTCGTCGGCCCGCGGCGGATAATGCCGCAGTTGCCAATCCAGCCGGGCCGCCATCGCACGCTGGGTGCCCACGGCGCCCTTGGGCTTTCCGGTGGATCCGGACGTGAAGACCAGGTACATCGGGTCGTCGGGATGCGGCGGCCGCGATGCGTCGGATGGCGATTCTTGGCCGGTCGATTTCTCCACGGCAGCGCGCACCTCGGCGTCGTCGAGCGAGATGACGTGCCCCGAATACTCTTCCGGCATGGTGTCGACGACTTCGACCGTTGCCACCACGACCTGAGGCTGCACGTCGTCGAGCATGAACTGCTGGCGCGCCAGCGGATAGCCGGGGTCGATCGGGAAGTAAGCGCCACCGGCCTTGACAATGCCCACCAGCGCCACCACCATGTCGATGCCGCGCCGCGTCGATAGCCCGACGAAGGAGCCCGGCCCCACACCGTGATCGGCGAGCAGCGCGGCCAGGTTGTCCGAATGTCGGTGCAGTGCAGCGTAGTCCAGCTCCTCACCCGCGCACCGCACCGCGACTCGGCCGGCTCCCCGCTGCCTCCCCCGGGCAAGTAGCTCCGGTACGGTGCGTGGCCGGTCGGCCGGCGGCTGATCGCCGCGACTCCATGCCGTCAGGATGCGGTGCTGCTCGCTCGCATCGGTCAGCTCGACATCCCGCAAACTCTTATCGATGTTCTCAGCGAACTCGGCAACGACTCGAGTCAGCCAGCCGGTCAACCGCTCGATGGTAGCCCTTCGATACAACTCGGTGCGATAGATCACGTGGCCCCGGTAGCCCGCATGATCTTCGCCGTCAGTGCCGTCGGTGCCGAAGAAGTTCACGCTCAGGTCGGCGTGCGCCACGTCGAAAACGGGGTCCAGCGAGGTACACAGCGTGTCCTGCTCACGATCGCCGTGGGCGGCCGAATCGATGACCCGGGTGGCGGGCAGGTGATCTCGCACGTGCACGATGACCTGGAAGAGCGGATTGCGCGACAGCGACCGCACCGGGCTGACGCTGTCGACCACCCGGTCAAAGGGCAGATCCTGGTGAGCGTAGGCGGCCAGGGCTGTCTCGCGGGCCCGGATCAGCACGTCACGCAGCGTCGGGTTGCCGCGCAAGTCGTTGCGTAGCACCAGGATGTTCACGAAAAAACCGATGAGTTGGTCCAATTCGGCTTCGGTCCGGCCGGCGACCGGTGTGCCCAGCGGAATGTCGACGCCGCTGCCCGCCTTGTGCAGCACCACCGCGACCGCGGCTTGCAGCGCCATGAACTCGGTGATGCCCAGCTCGCGGCACAGGTCGGCGAGTTTGCCACGGGTCGCCGAGTCGATACGGAACTCGACAGATTCACCGTCGCCGCCCGGCACCGGTGGGCGCGGGAAGTCGGGCCGCAACCCGCGGTCCTCGGGCAGGCCGACCAGCTGTCGCTTCCAGTAGTCGCGCTGCTCCGCGGCGATCGCGGACTCCTGACAACCCGGCTCGCCCAAGAAAATCCGTTGCCAGGCAGCGTAATCGGCGTACTGCACGCGCAGCGGTGCCCACGACGGTGCTTGGCCGTCGCGGCGCGCTCGGTAGGCGGTGATCACGTCGGCGAACAGCACGCCGGCCGACCAATGGTCGGAAGCGATGTGGTGGACGACCAGCGACAACACTTGCTCGCCAGTACCGTTGCGCAGCACGGCGACCCGAATGGGCCACTCGCGGTCCAGTTCGAAGCAGTGCCGCCGTTCGATGTCGAGCTGCTCGTGCAGCCACTCGTCACCGTCGCCGGCGGCCAGGCGCACCGTCGGCTCACCGACCGGGCCGACCACCTGGTAGGGAACACCGTCGGCGTCGATGTAGGTGGTGCGCAGGATTTCGTGGCGGGCGACGACGTCGCCGACAGCGGCGATCAGGGCGTCGATGTCCCAGGGTCCGGTCAGCCTCGCGGCGAACGGGATGTTGTTGACCGGGCTCGGCCCGTCGACTCGGTAGGCGAACCAGCTGCGCAGTTGCGACGCCGACAGCGGCAGCGGCTCGTCATGCGTGGTGGCGATGAGCCTGGGCCGCGACTGCGCCCACCCACCGGAACGCAAGGTGTCGACCCGTTCGGCCAGCAGTCCGACGGTGGCCAGTTCGAAGATGTCGCGGATGCCCAATTCGACACCGCAATCCGACCGAATGGCGGTAACCAATTTGGTCGCCACCATCGAGTGACCACCGAGGTCGAAGAACGAGTCGTCGACACCGACCCGATCGTGACCGAGCAGCCCGGAAAACAGCGCAGCGATGCGGCGTTCGGTCACCGTCGCCGGGTCGCGGTATTGCGCCTTGGCCACGATCTGCGGCTCCGGCAGGGAATCCCGGTCGATCTTGCCGTGCGCGGTGATCGGTATCTCGTCGAGCACCACGTACGCCGCCGGGTTCATGTAGTCCGGCAGGGCTGCTGCCACCCTGGTCCGGATCCGCTCGAGGTCGACGGTCTCGCAGCCGGCGCCGTCAGCCGGAGTCAGGTAGCCCACCAGGCTCTTGCCCAACTGTGGCAGGTCCGCGGCCAGCACGACCGCTTGCCCGACGCTGGGGTCAACGGAGATGGCGGCGCCGACCTCGCCCAGCTCGATCCGGAAACCGCGGATCTTCACTTGCTCGTCGGCGCGGCCGACGAACTCGATATCGCCGTCGGCGTTGCGCCGCGCCAAGTCACCGGATCGGTACAACCGCCCGCCGGGTGTGAACGGGTCGGCGACAAAGCGTTCAGCGGTCAGACCCGGCCTGCGATGGTAGCCGCGTGCGACATGCGTCCCGCCGATGTAGATTTCGCCGATCACCCCCGCCGGCACCGGTTGCAGCTCATCGTCGAGCAGATGCACTTGGGTGTTGATCTTGGGCCGACCGATCGGCACCACCCGGGTACCCTGGGCGCCTTCCACGTGGTAGCTGGTGGCGTTGACGACGGTCTCGGTCGGGCCGTAGAAGTTGTACAGCAGGGCATCGAAGGTGGCGTGGAACTTGTCGGCGATCTGGCCGGGTAGCGGCTCACCGCCGATGGGCACCCGGCGCAGGGTGCGCCACTGGTTGACACCGGGCAACGACATGAACAGCCCGAGCAGCGACGGGACGAAGTGCATCGAAGTGATGCCTTCGCGGCGCAGCAGCTCAGTCAGGTAGCCGATGTCCCGCAGCCCGTCTGGCCGCGGAATCACCAGCCGTGCACCACAAATCAGCGTCCCGAAGATCTCGCCCATGGACACGTCGAAGCTTGGCGAGGCCACCTGGAGTAGCCGGTCGGTGTCGTCGACTCGATATTCCTCGCCGAACCAGACGAAGTATTCGGCGATCGGCGCGTGCGGAACCGGAACGCCCTTGGGCAGTCCGGTCGATCCCGAGGTGTAGATCAGGTAGGCGGTGTTGTTCGGGCGCACCGGCCGAATCAATTCATCGGTTCCGGGTTCGGTGGCCGGATAGTCCGCCAATCCGGTGACCGGTTCGCGCAGCACCAAGTTGGCCACCGCGTCTTGCAGGATGAACGTCAGGCGGTCCTCGGGATAGGTCGGGTCGACCGGCAGGTAGACCGCTCCGGCTTTGAGAATGCCCAGCGCCGTGATGACCAATTCGGGGGACTTGTCCAGCAGCACCGCGACGCGGTCTTCGGTGCCGATGCCCTGCCTGATCAGCCAGTGCGCCAGCCGGTTTGCTTCTTCGTTGATTTCGCGGTAGCTGTACTGGCGGCCTTCGTAGACGACGGCGACGGCATCCGGCGAGAGCGCCGCGCGTCGCGCGACCAATGCGGGTAGGGTGCTGGCCGGTGTGCTGAAGTCCGCACCGGACGACACCCGACGCAGCCACGCAGCGTCCGCCTGGTCCATCAGTCCACACGCCGACAGCGTGGTATCCGGTTGGGCCAGCGCGTTGTCCAACAGGACGCCATAGTGCCGCAGCAGCTGGTCCACCAGCGATCGATCGAGTACCTCGACCAGATACTCGGCTTCGACGAGTGCATCACCATCGGTGGGCATTTCGATCATCAAGCTCAACGGCAGCTGGCTGAAGTGACCGCGCAATTCGGCGCGCTCGCACTGCACCCCGGTTGGCTGGAAGCCGCAGCCGTCGGGTTCGCGTAATCCGAAGCTGACCCGGGTCATTCGTTCGGCGCCGTGCCTGCGATCGGGGTTGGAGGCGCGCACCAGCCATTCCAGGTCGACGCGCGAGTGGGCGAGCGCGCCCACGGCGCTGCCGCGGGTTTCCAACAGCAGTTCCCGGAATGTCTGCCGCGGCCGCGCCTGCATCCGCATCACCAGGGTGTTGCCGTAATAACCGATCGCATCCTCAGTTCCGGCGCCGCGGTTCAGCACTGGGGTCGCGACCAGGAAGTCAGATGCGTGGGTGTAGCGATACACCAGAGCGGCGAACGCGGCCATCAACACCATGTATGGGGTGGCCCCGGTCTCTTTGGCCAGCGCTGCCGCGCGCTCAATGGTGCCAGCCGACAGCCGCGTCGTGGCGCGTTGCGCACGCCAGGTGCTGGGGACCACGGAACCGTTGGGCCCCGGAAGCTCAAGTGGTTCGGGGAGATCCGTCATCAACGAACGCCAGTAGGCCAAGTCTTCGTCACGATTGCTGACCGAGTCGGCAGCGGATGGCGCCGCTAACGGCGCGGCCCCGATGCTGTCGGTGTAAGCGCGGGTGAGATCGGTGAAGAAGGGCGACCACGACCCGTCGTCCCAGGCAATGTGGTGTGCGGTGAGCAGAAGTATCAGCTCGTTGGGGCCCACCCGGACGGACGCGATCCGCAGCGGGGAATCTTCGGTCAGGTCGAACGGCTGCCCAAACTGTCGCTGCGCCAGCACTTCCAGCCGCAGCCGCCGCGCCTGTTCCGCGAGCGTGGAGAGATCGTGCTCCACCCAGCCGGGCCGCAGATGGTCGCTGATCACCGGATGCGGATCGCCGTCGCCGGCGGTCTGATAAGTCGTGCGCAACACCGGGTGCCGCATGGCGACGGCCTCTACCGCACGCCGCAGCCGCGCGACATCGACGTTGCCGGTGAGGCGATACGAGACACAGATGTTCAGCAGCGCGCTGTCGGGGTCGACGGACTGCACGAACCACATGCGGCGTTGGCCATCTGACATCCCCGCGGACTGCTGCCCATCCGCAGTCGCGCCGGCATCCGTGCCGACGGCCGGCCGGGTCAGGCCACGCTCGGCAATCTTGCGGCGCAGCAACTCCAGGCGCTGTGCGTCAAGCGTGTCCAAGCCGGTGGTGTCAGTCACGCGTGTATTCCCACCTTCCTGATGTGGTGGCCGTTGGTCGAATCGGTGCGCAACGCGTCGATCAACTCGTTGACGGTGATGCCGCCGAGCATCTGTGCCACCGGCGCCGAGCGCCCAACGGTACGGCGCAGCCGCCTGCGCAGATCAAGCGCCAACAGCGAATCCAAACCGAGATCGATGAGCGACGCGGTCGGATCGATCGACACCGGCTCCCCCACATGTAATGTCGCGGCCAGCTCGGTGCGCACAACGTCGGCGAGCGCTCTCGCAAAGGAGTGCCGCGGAGCATTGTCGACGGTATCCGGCGCGTTGAACGGCGTAAGAATTCCCTGGCTCTCGAAGAACACCCGGAGCCGGTCGAAGTCGGCACCGAAGATCAGTGGATCCGCACCATAACGGCCCAGGCCGGCCTGCACCGCCACCTCAGGCGGCATCGCGATCAGACCCGAGCGTTGGGTACGGGTGATCTCCCCGGCCCCGACCACGCCGGCGTCCTGCCACAGTCCCCATCGAATCGCGGTGCAGTCCAGCCCCCTAAAACGCAGTTGCACAGCCAGCACGTCGAGCAGCCGGTTGGATGCCGCGTAGGCGGCGTGACGGTGGCCACCCCACACCCCGAATACCGAGGAGCAGGCCAGGATCCGGCATTCCGGCCGCAGCGGCCAGACATCGGCCATCAATGCCAACCCGGTGACCTTTGCTGCGCACACCGCTGCCATCTGCGCGCCGGCGAGCTCAGCGCGCTGAGCTGTCGTGGCGATTCCCGCGGCATGGACCAGCAGCGACGCACCCGAACCGGCGTAACCCGCGGCAACGGCGGACAACGCGGCCCGGTCGGCGATATCGCACGGTGGGGCATGCACCTCGACGCGATGCCGCTCGGCCAGCCCAGCCAGCACCTCGGGGTCTATGCCGTTGCGGCTCAACAGAATAATCCTGCGTGCACCGTGTTCCGCACAGTGCTGCGCGTACCGTAGGCCGATCGCGCCGCTGCCGCCGGTGATCACCACGTTCTCCAGCGTGGCCGCGTCGAGTGGTCGGTTCTCCACGGAGTCGCACTCGCGTAACGTCCGGACATAAGGTCGCTGCGAGGTGTCGTGCGGTGCAGTGCCGTTGGCGCGCAA
>DASQRI010000173.1:0-5384 GCA_035642975.1 Mycobacterium sp. | reverse complement strand
GATCCGGTAGGCCATCTGATCACGCAGCTTCGGATCGAGTTGTGTTGCGCGCGAGAGAAATTGGCACGCCACCTCGGCCTGCTCAGCGCTCAGCCCGGAGAGCTGGAGCGAGGAGGCCCACCAGGCCAGATACGGCGGCATGCCCGGCGGGGCACCCAGCTTAGGTCCGCGTTCGCTGATCACCACCGTGCCCGCGAAGACGTCGCCGATCCGTTTGGCTTTCGCTGAGAGCATGCTGCAGATCACCGCGGGGCTGCCGAACAACATCCAGATCTCGATCACCGACGCCAATGCCCGAAACAAGGCCTGGCGGAACCGCTCCGGGCTGCCGTCGTCCGACACCACGCGCAGGCCCATCACGAGCTTGCCCACCGTTCGGCCGCGTGTCGCCGTCTCCAAGACCAGCGGATACCCGACGAATACCAGCACGGTGAAGATGACCATGATCGCCGCGGTCACCGTGTCGTCGAATTGGCTCAGCGTGGCCGCCCACAACATCAATGCCACCAGGTAGCAGATGAGGATGACGGCGATGTCGATAAGCGCGCCGACGGCCCGCACCGGCAGCTGCGCGACCCGCACGTCGAGCACCACGGCGTCCCCGGTTACCACCTCCGACATAATGCGAACGCTACCCGGCTAGCCTTGCGGGGGTGGACGTCGACGCATTTGTGCTCGCGCACCGCGACACCTGGCATCGCCTCGAACAATTAGCGAAAAACCGCCGTCGGCTCACGGGTGCCGAGATCGACGAACTCGTCGACCTCTACCAGCGGGTGTCGACCCACCTGTCGATGCTGCGATCCGGGTCGTCGGATTCGGCCCTGGTCGGCCGACTCTCGAGTCTGGTGGCGCGTGCCCGAGCCGCGGTCACCGGTGCCCACGCGCCGCTCTCCAGTGAATTCATCCGGTTCTGGACGGTGTCTTTTCCGGTGGTGGCCTACCGCGCGTGGCGGTGGTGGCTGGCGACGGCTCTGGTGTTCTTTGCCGTCGTGACCGTCATCGCGTGGTGGGTCATCGGCAGCCCGGAAGTGCAATCCACCATCGGAACACCAAGCGAGATCGACGAATTGGTCAACCATGACTTCGCGTCCTACTACAGTGAGCACTCCGCAGCCGCGTTCGGACTGCACGTCTGGGTGAACAATTCCTGGGTGGCGGCCAAGTGCATCGCGTTCTCCGTCTTGTTAGGTGTGCCAATCCCATTCCTGTTGTTCGCAAACGCCGCGAACCTCGGAGTCGTAGCCGGTTTGATGTTGCAGGCCGGTAAGGGTGACGTGATGCTGGGCCTGCTCCTCCCGCATGGGCTGCTGGAGTTGACCGCCGTGCTATTGGCGGGTGCCGTTGGGATGAGGCTGGGATGGTCGGTAGTCTCGCCCGGTGATCGCCCGCGCGGGCAGGTGCTCGCCGAGCAGGGCCGCGCCGTCGTCTCGGTCGCCGTGGGGTTGGTGGTGGTATTGCTCGTCTCGGGCGTCATCGAGTCATTGGTCACCCCGTCGCCGTTGCCGACGTTCGTGCGGATCGGCATCGGAATCCTCGCCGAGGCAGGCTTTTTGGCTTACATCGGGTTTTTCGGCCGGCGTGCAGTCCGGGCAGGGGAAACCGGGGACATCGCCGACGCACCGGACGTGGTGCCGACCCGGTGAGCTACAGCCGCCCGGCGGCTTTCATCGCCAGATAACGGTCCGCCAGCGCCGGCGCGAGTTCGGTGGGCGGCGCGTCGATCACATCCACTCCGCTGTGGCGTAGCCGTGCGGCGATCGCCCCTCGTTCGTTTCGGGACCGTTCGGCGGCCGCCGCGTCGTACACCGCGGCCGCATCGGCGCGCCCGGCGGCCAGTTCCTCGACCCGCGGGTCGGCGACCGCGGCGACGATGACCCGGTGCTTGGCCGAGAGACGGGGCAGTACCGGCAACAGGCCCTCGTCGAGAGCACTCGCATTCAAGTCGGTCATCAGCACGATCAGCGCTCGCCGTCGCGTCCGGCGAATGATCGCAGAAACCATTGCCGTGGAATCGGATTCGACGAGAGTCGGCTTCAGCGGCGCCATCGCGTCGACCAGGCGGGCCAACAGGTCCGTTCGTGACGCACCGAAAACCCCGGCCCGGGTCACCCGGTCGTGGGCGAGGAAGTCGACATTGTCACCCGCTCGCGACGCGAGCGCCGCCAGCAGCAGGGCCGCGTCCATCGACCAGTCCAGCCGCGGCCAACCGCCGGGATCGCCGGCCGTCGGATCGACCCCGACACGGCCGGCGGCCGTGCGTCCGGTGTCGAGCACGATGACCACCCGCCGGTCGCGTTCGGGCCGCCACGTCCGGACGACGACATCGGCCCGACGGGCGGTTGCCCGCCAGTCGATTGACCGCACGTCGTCGCCGTCCACGTACTCTCGCAGCGAGTCGAATTCGGTGCCTTGGCCTCGAGTCAGGGTCGGCAACAGCCCGTCGATCTCTCGGAGCCTGGCCAGCCGCGACGGTAGGTGCTTGCGCGACAGGAACGGCGGCAACACCCGGACCTGGCCGGGCACCGGGCGCGACTTCTGCCGCCCGGCCAGCCCAAGCGGGCCGATCGAACGCGCGGTGACCGCGGCCGACTGCTGATCGCCGCGACGGACCGGTCGCAGGCAGGTGTCCACCCGCGCGGCCTGCCCGGCACCTATGTCGACAGGATGGGTTGGCGGTTCGGCGCGCGCACTGGGAGCCCAGGCGTCGCGAACCTTCCCCCGGAAGCGGCGTCGACCGCCGTTGTGGATCAGCAGACCGGCTTCCACCGACTCGCCCAGCCGAACCGACCCGTTGGGCAACCGGGTGTAGTGCAGTGCGGATGGGCTGGCCGCCAACCCGACGTCAGCGAGCACCACCGCCACCAGCACCGCCAGTAGCACGGCGAAAGATGGTGCCGGCCGCGGTGATAGCGCAATCGGCAGAACACACAACAGCGCAACCAGGCCGGTGCGCCCGGTCAGGATCACTAGCGTGGCACCGGGACCGAGGCCAAGATGCCGTCGAGCACGCCATCGGCAGTGGCGCCCTCGAGCTCCGCCTCCGGCCGAAGCATCACCCGGTGCCGCAACGTCGGACGGGCCATGGCCTTCACATCGTCGGGGGTGACGTAACTACGCCCGGAGAGCCATGACCAGGACCGCGCCGTGGCCAGCAAGGCGGTGGCGCCGCGGGGTGAGACACCCAGCTGCAACGCCGGCGAGTGGCGGGTGGCGCCGACGAGGTCGACGATGTAGCCGAGCAGTTGGTCGGCCACCAAGACGCGACGCACCGCCTCGCGGCCCGCGGCCAGCTCCGCTGGACCGGCGACGGGCCGGATCGCCGACAGGTCGCGCGGGTCGAAGCCGTGCGCATGCCGGCCGAGGATCGTAATTTCGGAATCGCGCGGCGGCAGAGGCACATTGAGCTTGAGCAGAAACCGGTCCAGCTGCGCCTCCGGCAACTGGTAGGTGCCCTCGTATTCGATCGGGTTCTGCGTCGCCGCGACGATAAACGGGTCGGGCAGCGCTCTGGGTTCGCCGTCCACGCTGACCTGACGCTCCTCCATCGCCTCCAGCAGGGCGGCCTGCGTCTTCGGTGGCGTCCGGTTGATCTCGTCGGCCAGTAGCAGATTGGTGAACACTGGGCCGCTGCGGAAAACGAATGCGGCCGTGCGGGTGTCGTACACCAGCGATCCGGTGATGTCACCGGGCATCAGGTCCGGCGTGAACTGGACGCGTTTGAATTCCAATTGCAGCGCTGCGGCCAGGGATCGAACCAGCAGTGTCTTCGCCACACCCGGAACACCTTCGAGCAAAACGTGACCGCGGCACAACAGCGCGATCACCAAGCCGGTGATCACCGCGTCCTGTCCGACCACGGCTTTGCCGATCTCGCCGCGCAACGCGAGTAACGCATGACGCGCCGATAGTTCTGCCGGCGGCTGAGCCGAACTGGGGGGCGGTTGAGTCATAGATGTGCGACCTGCCTTTCGACGTCATCGAGCGCACGGGCGAGCTGTGTCAAGTCGGCATCACCGGCCGGTGGCGGGCCAAAGAGGATATGCCGCAGAGCTTCTGGGGGTAATCCGCTGCGTTGGGAAACGGCGATCACCACCGCCGACGCCGGCGTCTCGGCGCCCAGCCCGATCCGGGGCAGTATTCGCTGCAGTGTCGCGGCGCGCAATGCCTGTGCCGCGCGATCGCGGGCCCGCCGTGACCGGTACAGCCGGCCTCGGCCCTCGACCGTCTCAGACGCGCGTACCACCACAGGCAGATCCTCGGCGACCAGTGGGCCGACCCGGCGGCCCTTCCATATCGCAATCAGCAGCACCGTGAGCGACAATTGCACGACGACCCAGATGATGTTATCGGGGATCAAATCGAAAATCGTTGCAGAACCGGATGATTCACCTTCGATATGTTGCGGCGCGTACCACACCAGGCGGGGATGCCCGCCGGCGAGATTCATTGCCAGTGCGGCATTGCCGGCCCGCAACAGATCTCCGTTCGTCATGAACTCGGTACTGCCGACCACCGTCACCGTGCGTTCGCCGTCTCGGTATCGGACCAGCGCTCCGCCGTAGCAGCTGGTTACCGCCGTATGGGCGAGGGCGCGAAATGTGTTGGCCGGCCCGAAGTCGACCGACCCTGCTTGGTTCGCTTCGCGGAGTTCGCAATCCGGCGTGCTTTCCTGCACGCTCGCGGAGGCATTACGAATACCCGGGGCGAGCGCGGCGCGGGCGTGCGAGGTCGGCTCGACCAGCAGCAGATCGCCGGGGGTGTCGGCCAGTCGTCGCAGCAGCGATTCGCTGGTGACGCGCTGGGTCTGGGCGAACAGCAGCAGCGTTCCGGGTCGGGCGGCGTTCGCCGCATCGTCGACGCTTTTCGCGACGACAACGGTGACGCCATGGTCGCGCAGCAGTGCAACCAAAGCGTGCCCGCCGTCGGGTCCGGTCGAGGCGGGGTCCATCCGGCCGCCCGGCCGCGGCGCGGTCAGGTAAGTGCCGATCGCGGCGACGACGCAAATGGCGATCAGCGCGCCTAGCACGGGCCGCCACGATCGTCGCCGCACCGGCCTGGGCGCGTCAATGACGGTCACCGAACCGGCGCCCATACGTCAACCGTGGGCCGCTCACCCTGTCCGGTTGGGGCCGCGGCCGATCGGCGTCGCAGCCGCTCATCGAGATCCACAATCATTTGGTAGGCGGTCGGCGTACCCGGTCGTTCACCGTAGGTGACGTCGTTGAATGCCGTTGCTGATCGCGACAATTCGGACGCCAACTGTGGCAACCGTTCGCCGGCGTCATGCGCCAACTCGTTGGCGGTGCGACCGGGAGCCGGGTTCAATGTCCCGGTCTCCTCGAGGCCGCGGGCCACCGCACGTAGTCGATGCCGAATCGCGG
>DASQRI010000172.1:0-3762 GCA_035642975.1 Mycobacterium sp. | reverse complement strand
TAGCGGGTCGAGCGAACCCAACGACGACAGCGGGTCGAGTGAACCCAACGACGACAGCGGATCGAGCGAACCCAACGCCGACAGCGGATCGACGGAACTCGCGGCAGAAACGCCGGCACCCGCCGCATCCACGCTAGGTAGTTCGAGGGCAGGCAAGCCCAGACTGCTTAGATCCAGACTGGCCAACGGATCGGCACCCGCGAGGGAATCAAGACCGGCCAGGGGATCGACCGCACTGCTCAGGGAACCGGTGATGGCGTTGACGATGGGGTCAAAGATCGCGTCAAGACCGTCGGCTTGGGCGGCCGGCGCGTTGGCCAGCGGGCCTAGCCCGAGCGCCAAAAACGCCCCCGCACCCCCGCCTAGGCCGATCGCCCCCCGGCGACGACGACGTGCCTTGGCTTTGCTCGACCGCTGATTCCGCTTGCTGCTGTGCCGACCGGCCATCTACAACTCCCCCTTTTGACATGGTTTTCCCCTCAGGTTTCGCTAAGGTACCCCTTAAATAACGGTCAGGGAAGGACAATTGAAAAAAGATCTTGACAAGATTTCCCAAACCTGATCTTGAACGGTATTTGCGCTGGTCGCAGCCGTTTCGGCAACGCTCAGCATACGGTCGGCCCAACTAGTTGACGGGCTTATCCATCTACCTGAGCCTTCGAAAACTACCTGAGTCTTCGAAAACGAAGCGACAGGCAGTGCTTCTCACCGAGCTTCGCTAGCCGACCCGGTTGACGGTTCGTTTGGGTTGACAATCCCGTCCGTGCTTCGCCGTCCGTGCTGGCCCGCAACGCGGGCTGCGCTAGCACCGAGCGAGCTGCTGCTGGCCGCTGGACGGATCCTGAGGCCAGAATTCCGCGAAAGCAGTTGGCCGCCGCGTGTCCTGCCGGCCGGTGTCGGCCCCGCCCGCTAAGGTATCGAACAGCTGTTCGGCCTAGCTGAGGGAGTTTGACGTGCGGGTAATGGGCGTCGACCCGGGACTCACCCGCTGCGGGCTGTCCGTCGTCGAAAGCGGGCGGGGGAGACACATCATCGCGCTGGACGTTGACGTGGTCCGGACGCCGGCCGACGAGCCGGTGCCGCGCCGTCTGCTGGCGATCAGCGAGGCCGTCGAGCACTGGCTGGACACCCATCATCCCGACGTCCTCGCCATCGAGCGGGTGTTCGCTCAACAGAACGTGTCCACGGTGATGGGTACCGCGCAGGTAGGCGGCGTGATCGCGCTGGCGGCGGCCAGACGCGGCATCGACGTGCACTTCCACACCCCCAGTGAGGTCAAAGCCGCGGTCACCGGCAACGGCGGTGCGGACAAGGCGCAAGTGACCGCGATGGTGACCAGAATCCTTGGGCTGCAAGCCAAACCGACACCAGCCGATGCGGCCGATGCGTTGGCGTTGGCGATCTGTCACTGCTGGCGGGCGCCGATGATCGCCCGGATGGCCGAAGCCGAGGCCAAGGTCGCCGAGCAGCGCAAGAAGTTCGCCGCGAAAGTGCGGGCCGCGACATGATCGCCTCGGTCCGCGGGGAGGTGCTCGACGTCGCTCTCGACCATGTCGTCATCGAGGCGGCCGGCGTGGGCTACAAGCTGATGGCGACCCCGTCCACACTGGCCACCCTGCGCCGGGGCGCCGAAGCCCGACTGATCACCGCGATGATCGTCCGCGAAGACTCGCAAACGCTCTACGGCTTTCCCGATGGCGATGCCCGCGACCTGTTCCTGACGTTGCTGGGGGTCTCCGGCGTCGGGCCCAAGATCGCGCTGGCCACCCTTGCGGTGTACGACGCGCACACGCTGCGGCAGGCTCTGGCGGACGGCGACGTCGCCGCGCTGACCCGGGTGCCGGGCATCGGCAAGCGTGGTGCCGAGCGGCTGGTGCTCGAGCTGCGCGACAAGATCGGCCCGGTGGGCACCAGCGCGGTAGCGATGACCGTCAACGGCCACGCGGTTCGCGGACCGGTAGTGGAAGCCCTTGTGGGACTTGGCTTTGCGGCTAGGCAAGCCGAGGAGGCCATCGACAAGGTGATGGCCAACGAGCCAGAGGCGACGACCTCGAGCGCGTTGCGGGCGGCGCTGTCGATGTTGGGCAAGAAGTGAGCCGCTTCGACGCCGACGAGGACGACGAGGCCGAAGACCGGGAGGTGTCCGCCGCGCTGACTGTCGGCGAAGGCGACATCGACGCCAGCCTGCGGCCGCGCTCGCTGCGGGAGTTCATCGGTCAGGCGCGGGTGCGCGAACAGCTGCAGCTGGTGATCGAGGGCGCCAAGAACCGCGGCGGCACACCGGATCACATCCTGTTGTCCGGTCCGCCCGGACTGGGTAAAACCTCGCTGGCGATGATCATCTCCGCCGAGCTGGGGACGTCGCTGCGGGTCACGTCCGGGCCGGCGCTCGAACGCGCCGGCGACCTGGCGGCAATGCTGTCCAACCTCGTCGAGCACGACGTGTTGTTCATCGACGAAATTCACCGCATCGCCCGGCCCGCCGAAGAAATGCTCTACCTGGCGATGGAGGACTTCCGGGTCGACGTCATCGTCGGCAAAGGCCCTGGGGCAACGTCGATTCCGCTCGAGGTAGCGCCGTTCACTCTGGTTGGTGCGACCACGCGATCCGGCGCGCTGACCGGCCCGCTGCGCGACCGGTTCGGGTTCACCGCGCACATGGATTTTTACGAGCCGGCCGAGCTGGAGCGGGTGCTGGCCCGCTCCGCGGGAATTCTGGGCATCGAGGTGGGGGCCGAGGCCGGCGCCGAGATCGCCCGCCGCTCGCGGGGCACCCCGCGGATCGCCAACCGGTTGCTGCGCCGGGTCCGTGACTTCGCCGAGGTGCGTGCCGACGGCGTGATCACCCGCGACGTGGCCAAGTCCGCGCTGGAAGTCTACGACGTCGACGAGCTCGGGCTCGACCGGCTGGACCGCGCGGTGCTGTCCGCGCTGACCCGCAGCTTCGGCGGCGGACCGGTGGGCGTGTCGACATTGGCCGTCGCAGTCGGCGAAGAGGCCACCACGGTGGAAGAGGTGTGCGAGCCTTTCTTGGTGCGGGCCGGGATGATCGCGCGCACACCGCGCGGCCGGGTCGCAACCCCGCAGGCCTGGACCCACTTGGGGATGACGCCGCCCCCGCGCGCCAGCGGCTTGGGACAGCCGGGACTGTTCGAGTAGGAGGACGCGATGATCACCGCAGCTTTGGTATTCGCCGGGCTAGCCGGGTTGCTGCACATTTACATCTTCACGATGGAGTCGCTGACCTGGACCAGTCGACGCACCCGCGCCGCCTTCGGCACGACGGCCGAGGAAGCCGAGACCACCAAGCTGCTGGCGTTCAACCAAGGCTTCTACAACCTCTTCCTGGCGATCGTGACCGGTATCGGTATTGCCGCAGTTGCCTTGGGCCACAAGGGCATTGGCGCCGCTTTGATATTCGCCGGGGTGGGATCGATGGCCGCCGCGGCGGTCGTGCTGCTGGCGTCGGCACCGGACAAGGCTCGGGCGGCGCTGACCCAGGGCATTTTCCCGCTGATCGCTGTCGCGCTTCTCGTGGTCGGCCTTATCACGCGTTAGCAGGCCTCGCTTGCGTCACTACGGCCACATGGGTATCAGACCGAAAAGGTAACGTCGGACACGGGTTATAACGCAGACATGTGGGTAACCAGACCCCGTTTGTCACCATCGGTGCCCAACTGTTTGAGGAGACTGGTACATGAATGACTCGCGGTCAGGCTTCGGCAGCTTGCACATGCCGCGCAGCCGTGGTGCGGTGAGCGG
>DASQRI010000171.1:0-12485 GCA_035642975.1 Mycobacterium sp. | reverse complement strand
CGATGCCGGCAAACCAACTGCGCAGTAGAGATTACCCGGCGGCCAGCGCCTCACCGATGGGCAGGTCGCCGTTGCTGAACTCGATGGTCCGGCCGATCGTTTTGTCGTCGTGCAGCACCGCGGCCGCCACCAGTGCCACGTCCTCGCGCGAGACCTCTCCCTCGATGCCTATAGCAATCCGGCCGGTCGCCGGTTCGAGGGTGAGGCGGCCGGGCCCCAGCACGGTCCAGTCGAGGTCACTGGCGCGAAGGTGGGCGTCGGCGGCCGCTTTGGCCTCGGCGTAAGGGAAGAACGGATCGTCCGCCGGTACGTGATCGCGTCCCGCGCCGAAGTACGACACCATGACGAAACGTCTGGTACCGGCCTGCCGGGCGGCATCGATCACCCGGATCGCGGCGTCGCGGTCCACGGCATAGGTGCGAGCCGGGTTGCCGCCGCCGGCGCCAGCGGAGAAGACCACCGCGTCGTACCCGGCAACCAGCTCGCCCAGCGCGTCGGTGTCCAATTTCTCGATATCCGCGACGACCGGCCGGGCACCGGTCGCGGCGACGTCCTCGGCGTGATCGGGATTCCGGAAGACCGACGTCACCTCGTCTCCGCGCTCGGTCAGGATGCGAGCCAGATGCAAAGCCACCTTGCCGTGGCCGCCGATGACGACGATGCGGGTCATGTCTTTCGACGCTACCCGCCGGCTGAGCACCCCCGCGGCGACCCGTCCAACGGGTTGGTCAACAATCGAGGAGCAACGTCAAGTCTTAAGGAGAAGTCATGACTGAAGCCGTCATTGTTGAGGCAGTTCGTTCACCGGTCGGCAAACGCAACGGTGGGCTGTCCGGGGTGCATCCCGCCGAGTTGTCCGCGCAGGTGCTCAACGGACTCGTCCAGAAGGCCGGCATCGACCCCGAGATCGTCGACGACGTGATCTGGGGCTGCGTCATGCAAGCGGGCGAGCAGTCCCTCGACATCGCGCGCACCGCGTTGCTGACCGCCGGCTGGCCGGAGACCGTTCCCGGGGTCACCGTCGACCGGCAGTGTGGGTCCAGCCAGCAGTCAATCCCCTTCGCCGCGGCCGGCGTGATCGCCGGTCACTACGACGTCGTCGTTGCCGGCGGGGTGGAGTCGATGTCGCGGACGCCGATGGGATCATCGCTTGCCAACGGTGGCAGGCCGTTCTCGCAGACCTTCCTGGACCGCTACGACGGCGCGGTCCCGAACCAGGGCATCGGCGCGGAGATGATCGCCGAGCAGTGGGGGCTGGACCGGACCGCGCTCGACGAGTTCTCCCTCGGCTCTCACGAAAAAGCCGCAGCCGCACAAGATTCCGGCGCATTCGACGATCAGATCGTGGCCATCAAAGACCAGGACGGTAACCCGGTGCTCAAGGACGAAGGCATCCGCCGCGGCACGCCGATCGAGAAGATGGCGCAGCTGAAGCCCGCCTTCAAAGAGGACGGCGTGATCCACGCCGGGAACTCCAGCCAGATCTCCGACGGCTCGGCCGCGCTGTTGTTCATGTCGGCAGAGAAGGCGAAGTCGTTGAAGCTCAACCCGATCGCCAAAGTGCACACCGCCACGCTGGCCGGCGCCAACCCGGTCATCATGCTGACCGCGCCGATCCCGGCTACCCAGAAGGCGCTGAAGCGCTCGGGTCTGAAGCTGGAAGACATCGGGGTGTTCGAGGTCAACGAGGCGTTTGCGCCCGTTCCGTTGGCCTGGCTGAAGGACATCGGGGCTGACGAGAAGAAGCTCAACCCCAACGGCGGTGCGATCGCGCTCGGTCATCCGCTCGGTGGATCAGGCGCCCGGATCATGACCACGATGCTCTACCACATGCGGGACAAGGGAATTCGCTACGGCTTGCAGACCATGTGCGAGGGCGGTGGCCAGGCCAACGCCACCATTGTGGAGCTGCTGTGACCGAAGCCGCGGTGCTCACCGAGCGCCGGGGCAACGTCCTGGTCATCACGATCAATCGGCCGGAGGCACGTAACTGCGTCAACGGTGCCGTCAGCATCGGTGTGGGTGACGCGCTGCAGCAGGCGCAAGACGACCCTGAGGTGCGGGCGGTGGTGATTACCGGTGCCGGCGACAAATCCTTTTGCGCGGGAGCCGATCTCAAGGCGATTTCGCGTCGCGAGAATCTGTACCACCCCGACCACGGCGAGTGGGGCTTTGCCGGTTACGTACACCACTTCATCGACAAGCCGACGATCGCCGCGGTCAACGGCACCGCGTTGGGCGGTGGCACCGAGCTGGCTCTGGCCAGTGATCTCGTGGTGGCCGAGGAACGCGCGAAGTTCGGTCTGCCGGAAGTCAAGGTCGGCCTGATCGCCGGTGCCGGCGGCGTGTTCCGCATCGCGCAGCAGCTGCCCCGCAAGGTGGGGATGCAGATGCTGCTCACCGGTGAGCCGATCAGCGCCGCCGAGGCCGCGAAGTGGGGGTTGATCAACCAGGTCGTGCCGGACGGCACCGTGCTGAAGGCCGCGCTGGCGCTGGCCGAGCGGGTCACTGTCAACGCGCCGCTGTCGGTGCAGGCCAGCAAGCGGATCGCCTGCGGCGTCGACGACGGTGTCATTCCCGACGAGGAACCCGGCTGGGCCCGCACCGCGCGCGAGTTCGGAACATTGCTGAAAACCGAGGACGCCAAGGAAGGTCCGTTGGCCTTCACCGAAAAGCGCCAGCCGGTCTGGAAAGCGCGTTAATCAGCGTCGTATGGGCATCAGGTGGTCGACGGGACCAACCAGGCGACCGTCGATGATCGGCACGCACTCGTCAGGTAGCCGGTCCGTTACTGTGACTCCGCTGCGGTCCAGTTCGTCGAGGAAACGTGGTAGTTCGTCCATGGCCCCCGACGGCAAGTCGTGAACTACCACTACGGTGTGTTCTCGCGCCCGGATGTCAGCTAGCGCCCGGTCGACCCACCCGATTGGATCCACCCAATCGCGCGGCACGCTATTCCACAGCACACAGTGGTGCTTACCGCCGACCAGATAATTGACCGCCGTCGCATTCAGGCACCTCCGGTCCAGCTGCCCCTCAGTCCCCCATGGACGGAAGAGGAAGTTGTCGCCGGTGAATTCCCGCAAAATATCGTGCGCCGTGGCGATTTCGGCGATGGTTTCCTGCTCGCCCAACTCGCCGAGTGGCAAGCCGTGAGTCAGCGAGTGATTGCCCACCCGGTGACAATCCCGAACCATTCGGGTGAGCAGGGCGCGTGCAATTGGGTTTCCGTCTACGCGGTTGGCGACGACGAAAAAGATCGCCGACAGTGACCGCTCCGCGAGTATGTCGAGAACCTGGTCGGTTACATCGGGCGTCGGTCCGTTGTCGAAAGTGAGTGTGACCCGTCTACCTCGCGCCATTCGCCATACAGTAGCTAACTGATCGATCAGTCAGCTACCGTGGGCGGGCAACCGCGACAGATGGCAATGGAGGTTTCGTTGACGACACCCGCGACGAGTCCGTCCGTTGCGACGACCGCGCGACCGCGCATCCTCGCGGCGGCTTTCAAGTGCTTCTGCGAGCTTGGCTACGAGAAATCCTCGATGAAGCGGATCGCTGCCCGCGCCGGTGTCTCGCAACCTCTGCTTCACCACCACTTCGAAACCAAAGAGCGGCTGCTCCAGTCGGCGATTGGCGAGATGACCGCTGGGATGTTCTCGATGGCGGCTGACCAATTACCGCAACGGGGATCCACCGCTGAACGAATGGATGCCGCGAAGGAACTGCTGTATGCGCTTTTGCTCGACAATCGGCTCGCAGCGACCTTCATGGTGGAATTCGCCGCAGCGGCAAACCACAACGAGTCCCTGAGACAGGCTTATTTGAACCACCAGCAAATCCAACGGCAGAGCGTTGTGCGCTTCATCGAAGAGTTGGTCCCCGGAGCACCTAGAGCAGACGTCGACCTATCCGTCGGACTCGTCGAGACGTTCGTTCTTGGGATGGCGATGCGCCGCCCCTTTACCACCGACCAGACCGCATTCCGTGCCAGTTTCGACACCCACGCCCAACTGTTGATCGATTATCTCATCGGTCAAGGAACGGAGCGCCCAACGCCATGACCACCCTCAACCCTGAAAGTGCGCTGGAGTCCCCAGTCGACGGGTGCGTCGCGGGAAGCGACGGCAAGCCCCTCTTCCTGAGGCGCTACGAGCATCCCAACGCCGAATACACGCTGGTCTTGGTGCATGGCACCGCGGGCTACGGCGAGGCCTACCACGATTTCGCCGAGCAATTTCGGCGAAACTTTCCGGCGACAGTCTGGGCTTTCGACCTGACTGGCCACGGGCGCACCCCAGGCCGCCGAGGCGTCTTCACCTTCGACGACTTCCTCGAGGACGTTCGCGCCGTGTCCGACTACGCGGCCGAGCAGACTGGCCTTCCGGTGGTGCTCCACGGGGCCAGCCAGGGCGGCGAAATCGCGTTTCACGCGCTCGCCCGTTGCCCGCGGGTGGCCGCAGCCGTGTGCATGAACGTCTTGCTGAACGACGAGCTGCAGATGAATCGTGCGATTCGGTTAATGCGTTCGGGGGTGATGGATCGTCTGGCCCGCGGTCTCGGCAACCGGGTTCGAGTACCACTACGCCGGTTCATCGACTTCAGAGCCGCTTATCAAGAGGACCCAGATTTGTTGCCCCAGAAGCTGGCTGACCCGCTCAATGTTTGGTCGTACGGGTTCAAGAGTTACCACTCCGTCTTCAACTACAAGCCGGATGAGCCCTCCGCCACGAATACCAAACCCGTCCTGATTGCCTGCGGGGAGAACGACGAGATTGTCGACCTGGACCATGTCCGGGCCTGCTTCGAGCGCATCGGCGGCCCCAAAGACCTCTTTGTGCTGCCCGGCGGTGGACACCAGCTGATGCTTTTCGAGACCGACCTGTATGGCCGGGTCCTCGACTCTTGGATTCGTGAGCGCGTATTGGGTCGTGCCCCTACGTGGACCGCGCCGCTCGACGTCGAAGAGCGCGCGTACTTCGACTTTCTCCACCGCGAGGTGCGCAACCACGCCAGCGGCGAACCGGATTACCGTTATTCCTGGCTGGACAATTTCCTCACCAGAGTCCACAACGGCACGATTGAACGCGGTGCGCGCTACTTCGCCCAATCCCACGCGCATGGACGGTTCACCGAAGAGCTGGTCAGCACAATCGACTACGCAGCTTGGCGATTCCTGCGCGAGTACTTACCTCAGACCGCAGGCACCGAGCATCCGCGTATGGCGGTGGCCGGCTGCGGAAGGGGGAAGGCGATCCGCGGCCTGCTCGAGCTGGCCCCCGAGCTACGGGATTGGGAAATCGATGGTTTCGACGTCGACTACAGAGCCATCCGGGAAGCGAGGCAGTCCTTCGCCGACATTGCCAGCGTCCAATTCCATGTCGGGGACATCCGCGAGCGGAATGTCCTGCCCAGCGATCAGTTCGATGTGATCTACATGCACGGCATATTCGACCACTGCGGGGAGCACCGCGCGGTCCTCACCAATGTCCATCGCGCACTCAAACCCGGCGGGCGGCTGTTTTACGTGGCCCCGGACCGGAACCCCTATACGTGGCTGGCCTTCGTCACCATCGGCCCGTTGTTTGTCTCGGGCCTCTACAAGTCGATTCACGACTTCCGCCGGTTTCCCAGAGCCGCCGAACTTTCCAGACTTCTCGAAGATGTCGGTCATCGGCCACTGCGCAAGCATGGGACGTCCGGATTGTCGGCCGTCGCCGGGCTTGAATACACGACCAAGCTGAACTTGTTCGGGATGAGGCGTTCGTACCGCAAACACGATGTCGGAGGCTTTACCCTCGAGCTGACCAAACCCCGAAGCTGGCTTGGCGGTGGATACTTGGGCGAATACGTAGGAGCCGCGGAAAAGCCCGTCGCCGGCGCGGGTCATCTGTAGCCCAGCGCCGCGTTCTCGACCCTGATCCGCACCGTGAGCAGCAGCGCGTTGGCCAGCGTGAAGGAGGCTGCGGTCAGCCACGCGGTGTGTACCAGCGGGAGCGCGACACCTTCGACCACGACGGCCACATAGTTCGGGTGATGCAGCCACCGGTACGGACCCCGCCGTGCCAACGGCGCCTGCGGGACGACGATCACCAGCGTGTTCCACCGATGGCCGAGTGTTCCCACGCACCACCAGCGCAATGCCTGACTCAATGCCACCACCGCGAGCATCGGCCAGCCGAGCCAAGGGATGAACGGTCGGTGCAACGCCCACACCTCGACAACGCATCCGAGCAGCAACGCGGCGTGGATCGTGACCATCACCGGATAGTGGCTGCGGCCGAATTCCTTGCCGCCGTGGGCAAAAGCCCACCGGGCGTTGCGTTTGGAGACGATCAGCTCCGCCAGCCGCTCAATGCCGATCGCGAGGATCAGCAGGTAGTACACGACCTACCAGCCGAGCAGCACGAGCTCTGAGCAGAACGCGGGGCCCATGGCGAGCATCAGCCCAAACGACCCCGCCGGCGGCGGATCGGCCATGTTAGCCCGAAGTACATCCAGCACGGAGACTGACGACAGATTGCCGTTGTCGCGCAACGAGTTTCGGGTGTGGGCCAAGGCGTCCGCCGGGAGGTCCAACGTGTGCTCGACGGCGTCGATCACCTTCGGCCCGCCGGGATGGCAGACCCACGTCGAAATGTCCGCGGGGGTCAGGCCGTAATCGGTGAGGAAGTTTCGGACGTCTTCGCCCAAGTACTTTTCGGCGACGGTCGCGACCTCGTTCGACAACTTGATCTGGAACCCTTCGCTGCCGATGTTCCAGCCCATCACGTCTTCGGTGTCGGGGTAGATCCGGCTGCGGCTGGCCAGCACCCTGGGTCCGGCGGGTGTGCGAGCGCCGCCCTTGCCGACGACGGCGGCGGCGCCGTCACCAAACAGGCTGGCGGCCACCAGATTGGCGATGGAGTAGTCGTCGCGCTGCAGCGTCAGCGAGCACAATTCAACGGCGAACAACACCGACACCTGATCGGGGAACGCGAGCAGGTAGTCATGCATGCGGGCCACCCCGGCGGCGCCGGCGACGCAGCCGAGTCCGAACAGCGGGACCCGCTTGACGTCGGGTCGCAATCCGATGCGCGTCGCCAGCCGGGCCTCCAGGGTGGGCACCGCCAGCCCGGTGACCGTCGTCGAGAACACGATGTCGACTTCGGCGGGCTTGACCTGGGCGGCGTCCAGGGCCGAGAGCAACGCGCGCTCGCCGAGTTCCATTGCGGTCTCGATGAATACGTCATTCGCTTCGGTGAAGCCGCTCAGTTCGCCGTATTGCGGCAACGGCAACGTGATGCGGCGTTTCTGCACGCCGGCGCTGGCCCCGAATCGATCGAATTGCGGCCCGCCGAAGCCGGTGAGGCCAGACAATGCTTCCTGCTGGCCAACTTGATGGGGCGGGAACTCGACCGCTACCGCTGCGACGGACGGGGTCGGTGTCATTGCGGGTTTACCTCCTGCGCGCCCTGCCGAATTGGGCGCGTTGCGTAATCCTATCCATCTGGTGTGCCAGCCGTCGGGCAGCTAGGTATTGATCCAGATGGTTGGACGTATACCCCAATATATTAGAGATATTGCACTCGCGTTTGATTGGCCGAGCTGCGCGGCCGGATGCACCGTTTTGACCTGCACTATTGCGGGGCAACACCCGAAGGCTGCCGGTAGGCAGCGGGATCGGTAGGTTCGAGTGTGTGCGAATTCTTGTGACGGGCGCGACCGGCTATGTGGGATCGCGGCTGGTCACGGCACTACTCGCCGCCGGCCACCAGGTGCTGGCCGCTACCCGCGACCCGGCGCGACTTGCCGGCCTGGGGTGGTTTGACGACGTCGCAGCGGTGGCTCTGGACGCCTCGGACGGCGAGTCTGTTCGCGCGGCATTCACCGCCGCCGGACCGGTCGACGTCGTCTACTACTTGGTGCACGCGATCGGTCAACCCGGCTTCCGGAACGCCGACCGTGCCGCGGCAGGCAATGTCGCATCCGCTGCCAAGGACGCCGGTGTGCATCGCATCGTCTATCTGGGCGGCTTCGTCCCGGAAGACCCCGACGACGGGGAACTATCGGAGCACTTGACCAGCCGGGCCGAGGTGGCCGCGGCGCTGACGGTAGAGGACGGTCCGGAACTGGTGTGGCTGGGCGCGGCACTGATTTTCGGCGCCGGCTCGACGTCATTTGAGATGTTGCGGTACGTCGGTGACCGCTTCCCGGTGATTCCGATTCCGCGGTGGATGAACAATCCGCTGGACCCGATTTCCATCCGCGATGTGCTGCACTACCTCGTCGCAGCCGCCGATGCTGGACAAGTACCCGCCGGCGCCTACGACATCGCCGGTCCGGAGACCACGTCCTACCATGGGCTGCTGAAAGCGTATGCGCGGATTTCCGGCCAGTGGCATACCGGTCTGCCGGTGCCGGGCGTGGACACCGCGCTGGCATCAAAGCTGACCGCGGTCGCGCTGCCGGTGCCCGACGGGTTGGCCGCGGATCTGGTGGAGTCGCTGGATCATCCGATGCGAGCCAGCGGCAGGGGTCTGCGTGATCTGGTTCCCGACCCGCCGGGCGGCCTGCTGCCCGTCGCGGAGGCGATCACCCGCGCGCTCTCCGGCCGCCGTCCCCGTCCGGTCAATGCGTTGGCTGACCCACACCACCTCGCCGACAGCGACCCGGCGTGGGCCGGCGGCGATGCGCTGCGGCTGCGACGACTCGCGGGCATGATCATTCCGTCGATCGCGCGACCCGGCCTGGGTTTGGTGGACATCGTCCCCGGCCCAATCGCCGGTGCGCTGCGCACCGGCGTCGACCTGCTGATCGCTCTGACACCTAAGGTGCGTTTCGCATGACCGCGCCGGCGACGATGCAGAGTGAAGCGATGAGAAGGAGCGGCGCCCATGACTGAAGTCAGTCGTCCGCAACTCAGCGCGATCGAGGAGATCCGTCGCGGGGTATTCAATGTTGCTTTCCCCCACAATGAACCGCCTTCGGTCGTGCGCCGCCGGCGGATCATCGTCGCGATCGTGCTCGTGCTCGGTGCCGCGGCGCTGAGTTTCGCCCTTCGGAGCCACCCCGGTGAGTCGAGCTTCTACTGGTGGTCGCTCGCGCTGGCGGGAGTGTGGGCGCTCGGGGCATTCGCCTCCGGGCCGCTGCATCTGGGTGGCGCCCGCTGGCATGGTCGCAATCAGCGCCCGGTGATCAGCGGCACCGTCATCGGACTGCTGCTCGGTGGTGTCTTCGTGCTCGGTGGCTTGATCGCCAGGGAGATCCCGGTCGTCGCCGAGCTGATCACCCGCGTGCTGAAGTACACCGACCAGGGATCTTGGCGGCTGACCATGGCCGTCGCACTGCTCGGCGGCATCGCCGAGGAGCTGTTCTATCGCGGCGCGCTGTACACCGCGCTGGGGCGACACTACCCGCTGCTGATTTCGACCGTCATCTACGTGGTCGCGACGATGGCCAGCGGGAACCCGATGCTCGCCTTCGCCGCGATCATCCTGGGGACGGTGTGCGCTTTGGAGCGGCGTGCCACCGGCGGGGTGTTAGCGCCGATCCTGACCCACTTCGTCTGGACACTGGTCGTGCTGCTCGCGCTGCCGCCGCTGTTCGGTTTGTGAGCCTGACGAATTTGTGAGTTCAGCTGTCGGTGAAGTTCGGCGTCCGGCGCTGCTGGAAAGCCTTTGCGCCCTCACGGAAATCGCGCGACTTCAGCAGCGCGGACTGACCCTCGAGTTCCCGCTGCAGGGTGGGTTCCAACTCGCCGAGCGTGGCCGCGTTGATCGCCTGCTTGGTCTTCGCGAACGCCACCGCGGGTCCGTTCAGCAGCCCGGACACCACCTTGTCCACCTCGGCCTCGAAGTCGTCGGCCGGGTAGACCGCGCTGATCAGTCCGCTGGCCAGCGCTTCGGCGGCGGAGAGCCGCTCGGCCAGCAACGCCATCCGCATCGCACCGATCCGACCGATCGCAGCGGCGATCAGCGCCGAAGCGCCGCCGTCGGGCATCAGACCGATTTTGGTGAACGCGAGCATGAAAAACGCTGTGTCCGAAGCCAATACCAAATCGCACGCCAAGGCCAGCGAGACACCGACACCGGCCGCGGGGCCCTGAACGATGGCGACGACCGGACGCGGCAGCGCCGTGATCGCCCGCACCACGCGGTTCGCCGCCAAAATCAGCTCGTCGCCGGGGCCGGCGCCCTCGACATCGTCGGCACTCATTCCCGCTCCGGAACAGAAGCCGCGTCCGGCGCCGCCGAACCGCACCACCTTCACCCGCGGATCGTTGGCCGCCTGCTCCATGGCATCGGCGATTCCGACGAATACCGGCAGCGTCAACGAATTCAAGCTCTCCGGACGGTCGATGGTCACCGACAGCACGCCGTCGGCCAACGAGACAGCAAGGCCGTCGACGGGTGCGAGGGTGTCGATGCCGGAATCGATAGCGGTCATGAACTCGACTTTAAGCCACCGGGGTGCAAGGCCAACCGGGCCGACTGCGAAGATGCGAGTCAGTACTTGATGGTGGCGACCCGCTGCGCCCGGCTGCGCCGCGCTGGCGATCGCCACGGCAGCGTCGACAGGGAGGTCGGTAGAGATGGCGGGACCGCTGACAGGCCTGCGAGTCGTCGAACTCGCCGGAATCGGGCCCGGCCCGCACGCCGCGATGATCCTCGGTGACCTCGGTGCCGACGTCGTGCGAATCGACCGGCCCGGAGCCAGCGGCGCGGACCCCATGCTGCGCAACCGGCGTTTCGTCGTCGCCGACCTCAAGTCCGAGCAGGGCCGTGAGCTGGTGCTCAAGCTCGTCGCCAAGGCCGATGTGCTGATCGAGGGTTACCGCCCCGGCGTCACCGAGCGGCTGGGCCTGGGCCCGGACGACTGCGCCAAGGTGAACGAGCGGCTGGTCTACGCGCGGATGACCGGCTGGGGTCAGACCGGCCCACGTAGTCAGCAGGCCGGTCACGACATCAACTACATCTCCCTCAACGGAGTGCTGCACTCCATCGGCCGGGTCAACGAGCGGCCGGTGCCGCCGCTGAACCTGGTCGGCGACTTCGGCGGCGGGTCGATGTTTCTGTTGCTCGGCATCTTGTCGGCGCTGTGGGAGCGGCAGAGCTCCGGCAAGGGCCAGGTTGTCGACGCGGCGATGGTCGACGGGTCGTCGGTGCTGGTGCAGATGATGTGGGGGATGCGCGAAATGGGCATGTGGGCCGACGAGCGCGGCACCAACATGCTCGACGGCGGAGCGCCCTACTACGACACCTACGAATGCGCCGACGGCCGTTACGTCTCGGTGGGTGCCATCGAGTCGCAGTTCTACGCGGCCATGCTGGACGGGCTCGGCTTGGACCCCGCCGACCTGCCGGCACAGAACGACCGAAGCCGCTGGTCCGAGTTGCGGGCCCGGTTCACCGAGGTGTTCGCCAGCAAGGACCGCGACCACTGGGCCAAGGTGTTCGCCGACTCGGACGCCTGCGTGACGCCGGTGCTGGCGTTCGGTGAGGTCGAGAGCGAGGCGCACATCACCGAGCGCGACACTTTCTACCGGGTCGGCAATGGCCTGCAGCCGTTGCCGGCGCCGCGGTTTTCGCGCAGTGCCCCGGACCAGCCGCGCCCGCCGCGGCAGCCGGGATCCGACACCGAAGCCGTCCTCAACGACTGGGTATAGTCCCGACCAACCAGTAGGTCGGCTCCCGATTTGGGGGAGGGCTCGAGCGGACCGAAAGGAACATTGCGTGGAGATCAGAGATGCCGTGGCACTCGTCACCGGCGGTGCGTCTGGGCTGGGCCTGGCCACCACCAAGCGCCTGCTCGATGCCGGCGCGCAGGTGGTGGTGCTGGACCTCAAAGGCGAGGACGTGGTCCGCGAACTCGGCGATCGGGCACGTTTCGCGCCGGCTGACGTGCGGGACGAGAAAGCGGTGACCTCGGCGCTGGACATCGCCGGGGCGCTGGGCCCGCTCCGCATCGTGGTCAACTGCGCGGGCACCGGCAACGCCATCCGGGTGCTGGGCAAGGACGGCGTCTTCCCCCTAGACCTCTTCCGCGTCGTAGTGGAGATCAACCTGATCGGCACCTTCAATGTGCTGCGGCTGGGCGCCGAGCGAATCGCCAAAAATGACCTGATCGGCGAAGAGCGCGGCGTCATCATCAACACCGCGTCCGTGGCCGCTTACGACGGCCAGATCGGCCAGGCCGCCTACTCGGCGTCCAAGGGCGGCGTGGTCGGCATGACGCTGCCGATCGCACGCGACCTGGCCGGCAAGGGCATCCGTGTGATGACCATCGCCCCCGGCCTGTTCGACACGCCGTTGCTGGCCGGCCTGCCCGAGCCGGCCAGGCAGTCGCTCGGCCAGCAGGTGCCGCACCCCAGCCGGCTCGGCAATCCCGACGAGTACGGCGCGCTGGCCGTGCACATCGTCGAGAACCCGATGCTCAACGGAGAGGTCATCCGGCTGGACGGCGCGATCCGGATGGCGCCGCGTTAGCTCAGCCGAGGCAATAGG
>DASQRI010000170.1:0-31805 GCA_035642975.1 Mycobacterium sp. | reverse complement strand
CAGATCGGACACCGCCCTGGTGACGTCGAGGAAGCGGGCGATGCGACCGGTCGGCGGTGCGTCGACGACGACGGCGTCGTACACCGGCAGCTTGTTTTTGTCGACGCGGATCACCGATTCCTTGATCTTGCCGGTGAGCAGCACGTCGCGCAGGCCCGGTGCGATCGTCGTCGCGAACTCGATCGCCCCGATGCGCCGCATCGCCCGGCCGGCGATGCCGAGGTTGTAGAACATGTCGAGGTATTCCAGGAACGCGGCTTCGATGTCGATTGCCAGCGCGTTCACCTGGCCGCCGTGCTCGGCGGTCGCGATCTTGAGTTCCTTGTACGGCAGCGGCGGCACATCGAAGAGTTGCGCAATCCCTTGTCGCCCTTCGACTTCGACGAGCAAAACCCTGCGCCCACCGGACGCGAGGGTCAGCGCGAGCGCGGCGGCGACCGTCGACTTGCCGGTACCGCCTTTGCCGGTCACGAAGTGCAGACGGGCCTTCGACAATCGCGATGGCCAGGGCGCGGTGCTGCTCGATGTGGTCGCCACTAAAGCATGCTAACCGGGTTGCCCGCCTCCTCCTCAGGCCGCTGCCCGGCCTGCATCGTCGACGGGCGCCAGAGGCGCCGACCCCGCTGTCGATAAGCTCGGGATATGAGCCAACCCACCACATGGGAATACGCGACGGTCCCGCTGTTGACACACGCCACCAAGCAGATCCTCGACCAGTGGGGCGCCGACGGGTGGGAGCTGGTTGCGGTACTGCCCGGGCCGACCGGTGAGCAGCACGTCGCGTATCTGAAACGCCCGAAATGACCGCATCGGCCCGGCTCGCTCAGATGGGAATCGAGCTGCCGGGAGTGGCGAAGCCGCTGGCCTCTTACGTTCCGGCGGTGCGCAGCGGCAACCTGGTCTACACCGCGGGCCAGTTGCCGATGCAGTCCGGGAACCTGGCCCGGACCGGCAAGGTCGGCGCCGACGTCACCCCCGAGGAGGGCAAGGAACTCGCCCGGATCTGCACGCTCAACGCTCTGGCGGCCGTCGATTCGCTGGTGGGTCTTGACGCGGTCACACAGGTGGTCAAGGTGACCGGATTCGTCGCGTCCGCAGCCGGATTCAACGGCCAGCCGGGTGTGGTCAACGGCGCCTCGGATTTGCTTGCCGAGGTGTTCGGCGGCAGCCATGCCCGCTCGGCGGTCGGTGTATCCGAGTTGCCGCTGGATTCCCCGGTCGAAGTCGAGCTGGTGGTGGAGGTCGGGTAGCGACCGTGACGGGCACCGCTGAGCCACCGACGCATCCCGCTTACGGCCGGCTGCGCCCGGTCACCGACACCGCGTCGGTGCTGCTGGCCAACAACCCGGGCCTGATGACGCTGGACGGCACGAACACCTGGGTGCTGCGTGGCCCAGGCAGCGACGAGGTAGTGGTGGTCGATCCCGGCCCCGACGACGACGACCACATCGCGAAGGTCGCCGGCCTCGGCCACATCGCCCTGGTGTTGATCAGCCACCGGCACGGCGACCACACCGATGCCATCGACAAGCTGGTCGATTTGACCGGCGCACCGGTGCGCTCGGCGGGCAGCGGATTCCTGCGTGGCCTGTCCGCCGAACTCACCGACGGCGAGGTGATCGACGCTGCGGGCCTGCGAATCACGGTATTGGCGACACCGGGCCACACCGCCGACTCGCTGTCCTTCGTCCTGGACGACGCGGTGCTGACGGCCGACACCGTGTTGGGTCGCGGAACCACCGTCATCGACACCGAAGACGGCAGCCTGGCCGACTATCTGGAATCGCTGCACCGACTGCGCGGGCTCGGACAGCGAATGGTGCTACCGGGCCACGGGCCCGATCTCGCCAACCTGGAAGCGGTGGCGTCGGGCTACCTGGCACACCGGGAGCAGCGGCTGGAGCAGGTCCGCTCGGCTCTGCGGGATCTCGGTGACGACGCGACTACGCGACAGGTTGTCGAGCACGTCTACGTCGACGTCGACGAAGAGCTGTGGGGCGTAGCGGAATGGTCGGTGCAAGCCCAGCTGGACTATCTGCGCCGCTAACGTGCGCGCCTGGCCAGCCGTTCGGAGTCCGAGATCAGCACGCTCTTGCCCTCCAAGCGAATCCAGCCGCGGTGGGCGAAGTCGGCCAACGCTTTATTCACGGTCTCCCGTGAGGCGCCGACCAGCTGAGCGATCTCTTCCTGCGTCAGGTCATGGGTCACTCGCATCGCGCCACCCTCCTGGGTACCGAAGCGCTGGGCGAGCTGCAGCAGCTGCTTGGCGACCCGGCCCGGCACGTCGGTGAAGATGAGGTCGGCGAGGTTGTTGTTGGTGCGACGCAGCCGGCGGGCCAGCACCCGCAGCAGCTGCTCGGCGATCTCGGGGCGATCAGCGATCCAGGCCCGCAGCGCGTCGCGATCCATCGACACCGCCCGCACCTCGGTGATCGTGGTCGCGCTCGAGGTCCGCGGACCGGGGTCGAAGATCGACAGCTCACCGAACATGTCGGACGGACCCATGATGGTCAGCAGATTCTCCCTGCCGTCCGGTGAACGGCGGCCGATCTTGACCTTGCCGGAAATGATGATGTACAGCCGATCGCCCGGCTCGCCCTCCGCGAACACCGTATGTCCGCGGGGGAAGTCAACGGGCTGCAATTGCTTGGTCAGCGCGGCGACGGCGCTCGGTTCAACCCCCTGGAAGATTCCGGCCCTCGCCAGGATCTCGTCCACGTTGCCCCTTTAGCTATTTAATGACTCCGGTAGGCACCGGTCCAGTGCCCGGGTCGATTGCCCGGCCGCCCCCGCAAGCGGGTGCACCAGCCATTTGGAGGCAAGCCATCGACTCGACGTGCCAACGCTACACACGATTGGCATGCCGAGGCGGGCCAAATTGCCGATTCGTCGCCGAATGCTTATGCCGCGGTCTGGTTAAGGCGGGTTGTTTGGGGGCCACAATAATGGCGGTCGCGAACAACGGTTCTGTAGCGTGCTCCCCGCTGCTGGGTAGGTAACCCGAGTCATCGGTGAGGCGCCGGATGCGGCGATGCAGGCAGTCCAGCGCCTCAGGCATCCCTTCGCGGACCAAAGTGCCCACATCCCTCGGTCCGGCCTGCTCCAGAAATTCCGCGACGTCGCTTGCGGTAATAGTGTCGTTTTCCAAGCCGGCTTCCAGCCGTTCCAACCCGAAAGTTGCCAGCATCAGCAACCCAGGGATGAATGCAACGAGCAACCAGGACACAAGCAGCAAGTAAACACGGCTAAGGTCTCAGCGGGATCACGAATTAGTACTCTGTCGAGGTGACAATGGGCAAACCTTCTCGCGCCACCGCCCGCGTCTCCGCGGGGTCCGACGCCGCCGTCGCCCAACGTTGGTCTTCAGAGACTCGGGTTGGCTTGGTGCGCCGGGCTCGTCGGATGAATCGCAAACTGGCACAGGCGTTTCCGCATGCCCACTGCGAGTTGGACTTCACCACGCCGTTGGAGCTGGCGGTGGCGACGATCCTGTCGGCGCAGAGCACCGATAAGGGGGTAAACCTCACCACCCCGGCGCTGTTCGCCCGTTACCGCAGCGCGCTGGATTACGCACAGGCGGATCGCGAAGAACTCGAAACGCTCATTCGCCCGACCGGCTTTTATCGCAATAAAGCGACGTCATTGATCGGCCTCGGTCAAGCGTTGGTAGAACGCTTCGACGGCGAAGTGCCGGCCACCATGGAAGAGCTGGTGACGCTGCCTGGAGTTGGGCGCAAGACCGCCAACGTCATCCTGGGCAACGCATTCGACGTCCCCGGAATCACCGTCGACACCCATTTCAGTCGGCTGGTTCGGCGTTGGCGCTGGACGACCGAGGAGGACCCGGTCAAGGTCGAGCATGCGGTCGGCGAACTCATCGAACGCAAGGAGTGGACGCTGCTCAGTCACCGGGTGATCTTCCACGGTCGCCGGGTGTGCCACGCCCGCAAGCCGGCGTGCGGGGTCTGCGTGCTGGCCAAGGACTGCCCGTCGTTCGGAACGGGGCCCACCGAACCGTTGATCGCGGCCGCGCTGGTGCAAGGCCCGGAGACCGACCACCTGTTGGCGATGGCCGGCTTGTAGCGCCGACCATCGAAAGCGCCTGCCAACCGCATCCGGACTGAGTCGCAAACGGGGCCCCATTGACCACCTCCACCGCCCGAACCACCCGCTGGACCGTCGCGGTCCTGGTGGTGGTCGCGGCACTGATCGTGGCCTTGCTGGTCGAGCTGCGCGATACGTCGCATTCATCGAACGCCCCGCCGGCCGGCCCCGGCCGCGAGCACCGCGACGCCGACACCGCGGCGGCGCTGGCCGGACCGCGTCAGCGTGCCGATTTGGCGCCGTGCCCGCGCCCGGGCCAGCGGCCCGGCTCGACAGCGCTGCACGGTGTCACGGCCGAATGCGCAGCCGATGGCTCGGTCGTTGACGTCGGCGCGGCGCTGGCCGGGCACCGCGTGGTGCTCAACCTGTGGGCGTATTGGTGCGGACCCTGCGCGGCCGAACTCCCTGCGATGGCTGAGTATCAACGACGGGTCGGGTCGGATGTAATGGTGGTGACGGTGCACCAAGACGAGAACGAAATCGCCGCTTTGGCACGGTTGGCGGAGCTGGGTGTCCGGCTGCCGACGTTGCAGGACGGCAGCCGTCGGATCGCGGCGGCGTTGCGGGTGCCCAATGTGATGCCCGCGACGGTCGTGTTGGACTCGGGCGGTAGCGTTGCGCAGACCCTGCCGCGCGCTTTCGCCACTGCCGACGAGATCACGGCTGCGGTCGGAGCTCAGCCACGATGACGCCGAGCGACGATGCGCGCCGCATGGTGGCGCGACTTTGGGGTACTACCCGGTTGCCGGGCGGAACCAGGCTTTTGGACGGACGAAGGAGGCGCCGGTGAGCGGCGGCGGCACTCCTCAGCGGCTCGGTGGGGACCTCACCCGCTCGCGGAAGACGGAGCCGTTGACGCCTGAACTCGGCCCGCCCTGGTTGCGTCCGCTGGTCGACAACGTCGCTCAGATGCCCGACGCGTACCGGCGGCGCCTGCCTGCCGATGTGTTGGCGATGGTGACCGCCGCCAAGGCGACGGCGAAGGTTCGCAAAGACGGACGCGACGCGGCGGTGCTGGTGCTGTTTTCTGGTCCGCCGGCGGACCAGGCCGACGGCGCTTCCCCGCACTCCCTGCCCGATGAAGCCGAGCTGTTGCTCACAGTGCGGGCCGCTACGTTGCGTCACCACGCGGGCCAAGCCGCATTCCCCGGTGGCGCATCCGATCCCGGTGACGACGGGCCGGTGACCACCGCGCTGCGAGAAGCGCGGGAGGAGACCGGCATCGACACCGGCCGACTGCATCCGCTGGCCACGATGGAGCGAACGTTCATCGCGCCATCGGGTTTTCACGTCGTCCCGGTGCTGGCGTACTCGCCCGACCCGGGTCCGGTGGCCGTCGTGGATCAGGCGGAGACCGCAATGGTGGCCTGGGTTCCGGTACGGGCTTTCATCAATCCGGCCAATCGGCTGATGGTGTACCGCCGCACCTTCAGCCGCCGCTTCGCCGGGCCGGCGTTTCTGTTGAACGAAATGCTGGTTTGGGGGTTCACCGGTCAGGTGATATCGGCGATGCTCGACGTCGCTGGTTGGGCAAAGCCTTGGGACACCAGCGATATCCGCGAGCTCGACGAAGCGATGGCCCTGGTCGGCGACGAGGATGATGCCCGATGAGCTCCTCCCAATGGTTGGACATTGCCGTGCTGGCAGTCGCTTTCATTGCGGCGATCTCGGGTTGGCGCTCGGGTGCGCTCGGCTCTTTGCTGTCGTTCGTCGGCGTGTTACTCGGGGCGATCGCCGGTGTCCTGCTGGCCCCGCACCTGGTCGCGCACATCAGTGCGCCGCGAGCCAAACTGTTCGCTGCGCTATTCCTGATCCTGGCGCTGGTCGTCGTCGGCGAGGTCGCCGGTGTGGTGCTGGGCCGCGCGGTACGCGGCGCGATCCACAGCAACTCAGTCCGATTCTTCGACTCGCTGGTCGGGGTGGCGGTGCAGCTGGTGGTGGTGCTGGTGGCGGCATGGCTGCTGGCGACCCCGCTGACGTCATCAGCGGGTCAACCCAATCTCGCTGCCGCAGTGCGGGGTTCGCGGGTGCTGGCCCAGGTCAACGATTACGCGCCGGAATGGCTCAAGACCGTACCCAAGCGGTTGTCGGCGCTGCTGGACACCTCGGGTCTACCGCAGGTGCTGGAGCCCTTCAGTCGCACCCCGGTCGTGGCGGTGGCCGCCCCGGACGCGGCGCTGGCCAACAGCCAGGTGGTCAGGAACACCGAACCGAGCGTGGTCAAGATCCGCGCGATTGCGCCGAGTTGCCAGAAAGTGTTGGAGGGCAGCGGATTTGTGCTGTCACCGGACCGCGTCATGACCAACGCGCACGTGGTGGCCGGCGCGAACAGCGTCACCGTGGAGGCCAGCGGCAACCCTTATGACGCCACCGTGGTGTCCTACGACCCGACCGTCGATATCGCGATCCTGTCCGTACCCAACCTGCCCGCAGGACCGCTGGCCTTCACCAACTCGCCGGTGACATCGGGCACCGAGGCGATAGTGATGGGCTATCCGGGCGGCGGCGGTTTTGTGGCAACGCCGGCCAGGATCCGCGAGCTCATCGAACTCAGCGGACCCGACATCTATCGGAGTGCAACGATCAACCGCGAGGTGTACACGGTTAGAGCCGGTGTCGAACAAGGCAATTCGGGTGGGCCATTGATCGACCTCAATGGTCAGGTGCTCGGTGTCGTGTTCGGCGCGGCGGTGGACGACAACGACACCGGTTTCGTCCTGACAGCCAAAGAGGTGTCCGATCAGTTGGCGCACATCGGCGACACTGCGCCGGTGCCCACCGGCGCATGTGTCAGTTGAGTGGCGATCTGTACACCCGCTCGAGGAACCGTGACAGATGACCGTTGACTTCGTCGGGCTTCTCTTCGTGGCTGAAATGCCCTGCGCCAGCGACTGATACATAGCGACCGTGCGGTGCGTAGCGCTGAGTTCGTTCGACCGGATCGGCCAGGACGTACGGATCGGCGTCGCCGTGGATGTGCAGCATCGGGATACCGAATGGCCGGCTCATCGACCTCATGAAGCGCCGGCCCTCTTCACGCAATTGGCTACGCACCGCCCAGCGCTGATACTCCAGCGCGGAGTGCGCCGCTGACCGAATCTGGATCGCCTCCCGTAGATGGCCGATCGTTTCGGAAAAGTCTTCGGATGCAACCCATTTAGCACTGGCTCGGCTACGCACCAGACGCTCGATCTCGCTGCCGTTGTGCCGGGTCAGGGCACGCTCCGGCCAAATCGGCACCTGGTAACGCAGCAGCGAGGGCAGCAGCGCACGGCCTTGATCACGGCGGGTCAGCGCCGAGCGGCGCAGCGCGGCGGGATGCGGCGAGCTGACCACCGCGATGGCCCGCACCAGCCGGGGGTGCAGCACCGAGGTGGCCCAGCAGACCAGCCCGCCATCGGCGTGGCCGACCAGGGTCGCCGACGTGTGCCCCAGCGCACGGATCAGGCCGGCGGTATCGCCGGCGAGCGTCCAGCCGTCATAGCCGCGAGGTGGTTTGTCGCTGCCGCCGTAGCCGCGCAAATCCACCGCGACCACTCGGGCACCGGTGAGGCCGCGGAGCTGATGACGCCAGGACCACCAGAACGAGCCGAAGCCGTGCAGCATGATCACCAGCGGCTGCGCGGTCGACGGGGTGGCCGTATCGCGGTCGGCGGGCGCCGCCTCGACGACATGGAACCGGATGCCGTTGGCGTGCACATCCAGATGCCGCCATGGCCCGTCGATGCGGGTCACCGACGGATCTGGTGGCGCCATCTACCAACCCGACGGGTCGGCGGGTGTCCCGCCTTTCGCCGTATCAAGCGCCCGCGCCGAAGGCTTGTCATGGCTCGGTGTGAAAGCCGTCCGCGTCTCCTTGACCGATTCGATGGTCTGCTGCGGACCGCGAATGCGCCGGACCTTCAGGTAGCCGAACAAGGCCAGCACCACGGTCACCACCACCATGATCCCGAACACGATCAGGAAGGCCACCCAACGCCAGAGCCAGGTGTCGAGCAGCTCGGCCAAGAAGAAGAAGAAAAAGAAGGTCGAGTAGAACAGCACCACCAGCGCCGAGATGAAGAAGACGCTGCCAGTGAGGCCCTTCTTGACATCGCGGGTGATTTCGGCGCGGGCCAGTTCGACCTCGGCGCGCACCAGCGTCGACATCTGCGCGGTGGCGTCCTTGACCAGCTCACCGATCGAGGGCTCGACGGACAGTGCGTGCGGGTCGGTCAACGGAATTGTCGTCAGCGTGCGAGGGACCCCGTCCTTGCCATCGGTGTGCTTTCGATCTGGCTTACTCACAGACGTCCTCCCGGCGGGATCTGATTGTCCGGCTCCTCCTCATCGCGCTGCGCGCTCTGCATCGTCACCGGACGGGATCTGATTGTCGCTGTCGTCGCGGTTCATGTTGCCATGCGGTCCGATGCCAGACGAGGCCAACCGAACACCGCAGGCCCGTTTGGGCGTCGACGCTGACGGGCATTGATCACGCTAGACTGACGCCGCCGTTTCGGGTACACATTCAGCCTTGTCAACGGGGGTATTACATTGCAGACCACGTTCCGCCGGCTACTTCGTGCCGCGGCAGCGTTGGTCACAACGGCGGCGGTGGGCCTGGCCGGCCTGCACTGCGCGACCGCGGGCGCTGACGACCGGCTCCAGCTCGGCGGCGGGACCGGCATCATCGTCAACGGCGACACCCTGTGCACGCTGACCACGATCGGCACCGACGGCAAAGGCGAGCTGATCGGTTTCACCTCGGCACACTGCGGCGGTCCCGGCGCCCAGGTGGCCGCCGAGTCGGCAAAAGATCGCACGCTGGGAACCATGGTGGCCGGCAATGACAACTTGGACTACGCGGTCATCCAGTTCGATCCGGCCCAGGTGACACCGGTGGCCGTGTTCGACGGCTTTGCGATCAATGGCATCGGCCCCGACCCGGCCGTTGGTCAGATCGCCTGCAAGCAGGGCCGCACCACCGGCAACTCGTGCGGCGTCGTCTTCGGGCCAGGCCAAGACCCAGGCACCCTCGTCATGCAGGTGTGCGGACAACAGGGCGACTCAGGCGGGCCGGTCACCGTCAACAACCTGCTGGTCGGGATGATCCACGGCGCGTTCAGCGAGAACCTGCCGGTCTGCATCACCAAATACATCCCGTTGCACACCCCGGCGGTGGTGCAGTCGATCAACGCCATCTTGGCTGACCTCAACGCCAAGAACCGCCCCGGCGCCGGGTTCGTCCCAGTCCCCGCCTAACTATTTGGCGGCGCGGATCGCGTCGAACACCCCCGGGTCGAGCAACGTCGAGGTGTCACCGAGTTCTCGTTTCTCGGCGATGTCACGCAGCAGGCGCCGCATGATCTTGCCACTGCGGGTCTTCGGAAGTTCGGGCACGACATGCAGTTCGCGCGGCCGCGCAATCGGCGAGATCACCCGGGCCACCTCGGCGCGCAATTCGTCGATGATCTCCTCGCCCGTGGTCTCGGCGCGATCGGCTTGCAAGACAACGAAAGCGCAGATCGCCTGACCGGTGGTGTCGTCGGTGGCCCCCACCACTGCGGCCTCGGCAACCCCGGAGTGCCCAACGAGAGCCGACTCCACTTCGGCGGTGGAGATGCGATGACCCGATACGTTCATCACGTCGTCGATGCGGCCCAGGATCCAGATCGACCCGTCGGAGTCGTAACGCGCGCCGTCACCGGCGAAGTACCAGCCCTGCTGGGCGAACTTCGACCAGTACGTCTCACGGAAGCGATCCGGATCGCCCCAGATGCCGCGCAGCATCGACGGCCAGGGTTGGTCCAGCACAAGGTATCCCGACGTGTGCTCGCCCTTGTCGGTAGACGGCGCTGAAAGCTCGTTGCCGTCGTCGTCGACGATCTTTGCCGAGATGCCGGGCAGCGGAGTCATCGCCGATCCCGGCTTGGCCGCCGCGACGCCGGGTAGCGGTGAGATCATCGCCGCGCCGGTTTCGGTCTGCCACCAGGTGTCCACGATCGGGATGCTGTCGCGGCCGATCACTTTGCGATACCAGCGCCAGGCCTCCGGGTTGATCGGCTCGCCAACCGTTCCCAACAGCCGCAGGCTGGACAAGTCGTGGCTGTCCGGGATGTCGCGACCCCACTTCATAAACGTCCGGATCATTGTTGGCGCCGTGTAATAGATTGTCGCGCCGTACTTCTCGATGATCTCGAAATGCCGGTGCTGGTTAGGTGTGTCCGGCGTGCCTTCGTAGATGATCTGCGTGACGCCGTTGGACAGTGGGCCGTAGACGCTGTAGGTGTGCCCGGTGACCCAGCCGATGTCGGCGGTGCACCAGAACACGTCGGTTTCCGGCTTGACGTCGAAGACGTTGTGGTGGGTGTAGGACGCCTGGGTGAGATAGCCGCCGCTGGTGTGCACGATGCCCTTGGGCTTGCCGGTGGTGCCCGAGGTGTACAGCAGGAACAGCGGATGCTCGGCGTCGAACGCCTCGGCCTCGTGTTCGGGTGACGCCTGCTCGACGACGTCGTGCCACCACACGTCGCGTCCCGGTGTCCACGGGATGTCGATGCCGGTGCGCTGGACCACCAGGACGTGTTCGATGGTGTCGGCGTCTGCGACCGCCTGGTCGGCGGCCTCCTTCAACGGCGCCGGCTTGCCGCGCCGGAACTGCCCGTCGGCGGTGATCAAGAGCTTGGCCTCGGCGTCGGCGATCCGGGCGCCCAGCGCGGTCGCGGTGAAACCGGCGAACACCACGCTGTGCAGGACGCCCAGTCGCGCGCAGGCCAACATCGCGACGATGGCTTCCGGGATCATCGGCAGATAGATCGCGACGCGGTCACCGGCAACCAAACCCAGACCGCTCAGCGCGTTGGCGGCTTTGGACACCTCGCTCTGCAAGTCGCCGTAGGTGAGGGTGCGGCCTTCCCCGACCCGTTCGCCCTCCCAATGGATGGCGACACGATCGCCGTTGCCGGCTTCGACATGGCGGTCCACGCAGTTGTAGGTGACGTTGAGCCTGCCGTCGGTGAACCATTTGGCAAACGGCGCCGACGACCAGTCAAGCACCTGGGAAAACGGTGTGGCCCAAGAGAGTCGGTTGGCCTGCTCGGCCCAAAACGTCAGCCGGTCTTGCTCGGCTTGTCGGTATAACTCGTCGGTCGCGTTGGCATGCGCGGCGAATTGCGTCGCCGGTGGATATGACGACGGTGCATCGGTATGCGTCTCGGTCACGCGCACGAGCGTAGCCCGCCGACGATGCAGCCGGTACGGCTGAGGAGAAGGCGGGCAATCAAGCGGAGCCCGCCGACGATGCAGCCGGTACGGCTGAGGAGAAAGTGGGCAAACAGGCGGAGTCAGTCGAGTCAGGTTTCGGGGCGCTCCAAGCAGTACAGCCGCGCCGGACTCGGGTAGGAGAACGCTCTGCTTCCCGCCGGACACATCCCGGTATCCGAGCTACCGTCGATCCGTTTGACCACCTTGGCAACCCGGCCCGAGCCGTCGCAGGCGGCCGTAGCAAATGTCGGGGTATCAGCCGTACCGGAAGCCGTATAGCACCGACCCTGCTTGAGGTTGAGCATCAGGCACAGGGTGGTGGTCCCGTCGCGGAGATAGGCGTACTGGGAGCCTTCAAGCTTGCCGTCGGGGCAGTTCGCCGAAGCGTCGCCTTTGGCGGCGACCTCGAATATCGCGTCTGGCTTCGCGCAGTCCTGTGGTGCCGGAGTGAGAACGTTGTCCCGAAAATCGGACTGACTGATGCACTGGCCGACTTTCGCGGAACGATCGGAGCTTCCGACGTGCGAGGCCACATCGGCTAGGCGGCCGAGGAACCCGAGCACGCCGAATCCCAACAGGATCGATCCGGTGACAATCAGCGCGGTACCCGCGGAACGACGTGGAGGCGCCGGCGGATAGCCGGGCGGGTAATACGGCGGGTACGGTGGCGGCGCAGGCGGCCCCGGCGGGTTGGGGTAGCCCGGGTTGACCGGAACGTTCGGCGGCGGGTAGCCATACGGGTACGGACCGGGCGGTGGATAACCGGGCGGTCCCATCGGGTTGGCGAATGGCGGCAATCGGCGGCTTTGTGAACGCCGCCGGAGGCCGACTATTAACAAGATCAGTCCCACAACGGGAATGCCGAACAACGCGGTCAACTCCCCGATGTGCTCGGCGACGTTACCCTCGGCGAGTTCGGTGACAGTCACCCCGGGATTGTAGTGCCGATCGGAGGAGGACGGCTTGCGTCGGTTGCGCATCGTGGCAGCGGCCGCCGTCGTTGTGCTCGCGGCCGCCTCGCTGGCGGGCTGTGGTGCCGGCTATGTCCGCACCGACGTGGTGATCGTCAACGCGGGTGAGCCGCAGAACCCGCTGATCCCGACGAATACCAACGACAGCAACGGCGGTCGCATCATCGACCGGCTGTTCGCCGGTCTGATGTCCTACGACGGCAAGGGCGCGCCGGCACTTGAGGTCGCGCAGTCGATCGACACCCCCGATGACGTCAACTACCGAATCACTCTGAAGCCGGGCTGGACGTTCAGCGACGGGTCACCGGTCACGGCGCGTTCGTTCGTCAATGCCTGGAACTACGGGGCGCTGGCCACCAATGCTCAACTACAGCAGAGCTTTTTCAGTCCGATCGCCGGCTTCGACGAGGTGGCCGCGGCGAAACCGACGGCGACCACGATGTCGGGGCTGCGGCTGGTCAACGACCACGAGTTCACCGTGCGGCTCAAAGGTCCGACCATCGACTTCAAACTGCGGCTTGGGTTTTCACCGTTCTACCCGCTGCCCGACGGCGCATGGGCGGACATGTCGGCGTTCGGTCAGCATCCGATCGGCAACGGCCCATACCGGCTCGCCGATGAGCGACAAGCGCCGGCCTGGCAGCACAACGTCAAACTCGATCTGGTGACCAACCCCGGCTATCACGGCAACCGGATGCCGCAGAACAAGGGCCTGCGGTTCGTCTTCTACGCCAACCTTGACACCGCGTACGCCGACCTGCTGTCGAGCAATCTCGACGTGCTGGACACGATTCCGCCCAGCGTGCTGACGGTCTATCGCAAGGACCTCGGCGACCGCGCCGTCACCGCGCCCGCGGCGGCCAACCAGACGCTCGATACGCCGTTGCGGCTGCAGCATTTTGGCGGCGAGGAAGGCAGGCTGCGCCGACTTGCGTTGTCGGCTGCGATCAACCGCCCGCAGATCTGTCAGAAGATCTTCTCCGGCGCGCGCGCACCGGCACGCGATTTCACCGCCAGTTCGCTGCCGGGGTATGACGATCACATCGACGGCAACGACGCGCTGAACTTCGACCCGGACCGCGCCCGGCGGCTGTGGTCACAGGCCGATGCCATCTCGAAATGGACTGGCCAGTATGCGATTGCCTACAACGCCGACGGCTCACACCAGGAGTGGGTTGACGCGGTGGCCAACAGCATCAAGAACACACTCGGTATCGACGCCGCCGGGGCGCCCCAGCCCACCTTCGCCGGGTTCCGCACCCAGATCACCAACCGGACCATCGGCACCGCGTTCCGCGCGGGCTGGCAGGGCGACTTCCCGTCGATGCTGGAATTCCTGGAACCGTTGTTCGTCACCAGGGCCGGCGCCGACGACGTCGGCTACTCCAACCCGCGGTTCGACGCCGCGATCGCGGCGGCCGAGGCCGCACCGGACTTGCCGCGTTCTTTTGCGATCGCCAACGGCGCACAGCGAATCCTGTTGGCGGACATGCCCGTCGTACCGCTGTGGTACACCATCGCCGTGGCCGGACGGTCGCCGGCGGTCAGCCACGTCACGCTGACCTGGAACGGATTGCCCGACTACGAACACATCGTGAAGGCCTGACATGGGCTGGTACATCGTCCGACGCGTCGCGGCCATGATCCCGGTCTTCCTGGGCGCCACCCTGCTCATCTACGGCATGGTCTTCCTGCTGCCCGGGGACCCCATCGCCGCACTGGGCGGCGACCGGCCGCTGAGCCCGGCTGTGGCCGCGCAACTCCGCGCGCAGTACCACCTGAACGACCCCTTCTGGCTGCAATACGTGCATTACCTCGGCGGAATCCTGCACGGCGATCTGGGCCATGCTTATTCTGGGTTGCCGGTCACTACCGTTCTGGCGCAGGCGTTTCCGGTCACCTTCAGGCTTGCGTTGATCGCACTGGCGGTGGAGGCGCTGCTCGGCGTCGGGTTCGGGGTGATCGCCGGGCTGCGCCAGGGTGGGGTGTTTGACGCCGGAGTGCTGATCGTCAGCCTGATCATCATCGCGATCCCGATCTTCGTACTGGGCTTCCTTGCCCAATTCGTCTTCGGGGTCCGACTGGGCATCGCCACGGTCACGGTGGGCGATCAGGCGACATTCGCGCGGCTGCTGCTGCCGGGCATCGTGCTGGGTTCGGTGTCGTTCGCCTACGTGGTTCGGTTGACCCGCTCCGCGGTCGCCGACAACGCGCACGCCGACTACGTCCGTACCGCCACCGCCAAAGGGCTGTCGCGGCCCCGGGTGGTGCTGGTGCACATCCTGCGCAATTCGCTGATCCCGGTGGTGACTTTCCTCGGCGCAGACCTCGGCGCGCTGATGGGAGGAGCGATTGTCACCGAGGGAATATTCAACATCCACGGTGTCGGCGGAGTGCTCTATCAAGCCGTCACCCGCCAGGAAGCGCCAACAGTGGTGTCGATCGTGACGGTGCTTGTCGTCGTCTACCTCGTCACCAACCTGGCGGTGGATCTGCTGTACGCGGCGTTGGACCCGAGGATTCGCTATGGCTGACCGCGATGCCGAAGCGGTTGCCGGCACGGGGTTTTGGGGCGATGCCTGGCATGGACTACGTCGCCGCCCCAAATTCATCGTCGCCGCGGCGCTGATCGCGTTCGTCATCGTCGTGGCGGCGTTTCCGGGGTTGCTCACCGGGGCCGATCCCGCGTACGCCGATCCGAACCAGAGCCTGTTGGCACCGTCGGCCGCGCATTGGTTCGGCACCGACCTGCAAGGCCACGACATCTATGCCCGCACCGTCTACGGCGCCCGCGCGTCGATCACCGTCGGTATCGGGGCCACCCTGATGGTGTTCGTCGTCGGTGGCGCGCTGGGAGCGTTGGCCGGCTTCTACGGCGGCTGGATCGACGCGGTGGTCTCCCGCGTCGCCGACGTGTTCTTCGCAATCCCGTTGCTGTTGGCCGCGATCGTGCTCATGCAGGTCATGCATCACCGCACCGTGTGGACGGTGATCGCGATCCTTGCGCTGTTCGGCTGGCCGCAGGTCGCCCGGATCGCACGCGGAGCCGTACTCGCGGTACGCGGCAGCGATTACGTGCTGGCCGCAAAAGCGCTGGGGCTGAGCAGGCTTGGCATACTGATACGGCACGCACTGCCCAACGCCATCGGCCCGGTGATCGCGATCTCCACGATCGCGCTCGGCCTGTTCATCGTCACCGAAGCCACGCTGTCTTACCTCGGGGTCGGGTTGCCGCCGTCGGTGGTGTCATGGGGCGGTGACATCAACACCGACCAGATCCGGCTGCGCGCGGGCTCGCCGATATTGTTCTATCCCGCAGGCGCGCTGGCCGTCACGGTGCTGGCGTTCATGATCATGGGCGATGTCTTGCGCGACGCCCTGGACCCGGCATCGCGGGCGTGGCGGCTGTGAATACACCCATCAATGCGCCGGAGTCGCCGCTGCTGAGCGTCGCAGGCCTCGAAGTCACGTTCGGCGACGACGCTCCGGCGGTGCGGCAGCTGGACCTCGTGGTGCGAGCCGGTCAGACCGTGGCGGTCGTCGGCGAATCGGGCTCGGGCAAGTCCACCACCGCGGCGGCGATTCTGGGTCTGCTTCCGCCGGGTGGGCGGATCACCAACGGCCGCATCCTGTTCGACGGCGTCGACCTCACCGATGCTGGCCGGCGGCAGCTGCGCGCCGTCCGCGGCACCGGTATCGGCTACGTACCGCAGGACCCGATGACAAACCTGAACCCGGTCTGGAAGGTGGGATTTCAGGTACGAGAGACATTGCGCGTCAACAATATCGGTGCCGCCACCAAGCAGGCGGTCCAATTGCTGTCCGACGCGGGGATGCCCGACCCGGTGCTGCGGGCCCGCCAGTACCCGCATCAACTATCCGGCGGCATGTGTCAGCGTGCGCTGATCGCGATCGGGCTCGCGGGCCGGCCGCGGCTGCTGATCGCCGACGAGCCGACGTCGGCGCTGGACGTCACCGTGCAGCGCCAAGTGCTCGATCACCTGCAACATCTCACCGGCGAATTGGGAACCGCGGTGTTGTTGATCACCCACGATCTTGCACTGGCCGCCGAACGCGCCGAGCGCTTGATCGTCATGCACCGCGGCATGGTGGTGGAAACTGGTGCAGCGCAGTTGATTCTGCAGGATCCGCAGCACCCGTACACCCAACGTCTGGTGGCGGCTGCGCCGTCGCTGCGCGACAGCAGCACTGCGGCGCGTAGCCGCCGGCGGGTCGCGCACATTGCGGCCGAGCACGCCGGCCCCAACTTGTCCGAGGACGTAGTTGTCGCGTCCGGGCTGACCAAGGTGTACCGACCGTCCCGTGGTGCGCCGTGGCGCAGGGTGGAGGTGCGCGCGGTCGACGATGTGTCGTTCCGGCTGCGCCGGGCCACCACGTTGGCGATCGCGGGTGAGTCCGGTTCGGGGAAGTCCACCCTGGCACGCATGGTGCTCGGTCTGCTGCAACCAAGCTCGGGCACAGTGGTTTTCGATGGTCTCGATGTTTCCGACACCGCATCGCTGAACCGCAGTGAGACGCTGGCGTTCCGCCGACGAGTGCAGCCGGTGTTCCAGAACCCCTACGGCAGTCTGGATCCCATGTACTCGGTTTTTCACACCATCGAGGAACCGTTGCGCATTCACCGAATTGGTGATCGTCGTCAGCGTCAGCATGCGGTCCGCGAGCTGGCCGAGCAGGTCGCGCTGCCGTCGTCGCTGCTGAACCGCCGGCCGCGCGAACTCTCCGGCGGTCAACGTCAACGGGTCGCGATCGCGCGAGCGCTGGCGCTACGGCCTGAGGTACTGGTCTGTGATGAGGCCGTCTCCGCACTCGACGTCGTGGTGCAAGCGCAGATCCTGGACCTGCTCGCCGAGCTGCAGGCAGCGCTCGGCCTGACGTATCTGTTCATCAGCCATGACCTGGCGGTGATACAACAGATCGCCGACGAGGTGATGGTGATGCGGGCCGGACGGGTGGTCGAGCGCGCGGCCACCAACGACGTGTTCACCCGGCCGCGTCACGACTACACCCGGCAGCTGCTGGCCGCGATTCCGTGGGCTCGTGCTGGCTATCCTGACAACTCGTGACCCGTGCCGGCGACGATGCAGAGCAAGGCAGCGATGCGGGGGCACGCCCCCTCGCCGCTGCGCGGCTGGGGGTACCCCCACCCGCTTGCGGGGGAGAGGAGTGGCGCTCGTGACGTCTGACCCGTTGGCTCCGCTGATGAAGCTGCCCGGTGTCGCCGCCGCCAGCGACCAGGCGCGCGAGGCGCTTGGTCGAGCGCATCGTCATCGGGCCAACCTGCGGCGCTGGCCGGTGACCGCCGCCGAGGCGGCGCTGCGGTCGGCGAGGGCCTCGGCGGTGCTCGACGGTGGCGGCCGAAAACTCGACGATCAACTCGACGTGTCCGCGACCAGCGACCCGGTTTTCGCCGGAGCGTTGCGCGTCGCGCAGGCGCTGGAAGGCGGCGAGACCAACCTGGTCGGGGTGTGGCAACGCGCGCCATTGCAGGCACTGGCGCGGCTGCACATGCTCGCCGCCGCCGACCGGGTCGACGAAAGCCGGTTGGGCAGGCCACGCGCCGACGCCGACGTCGGGCCCCGCCTGGAACTGCTGGCGCAGATCGTGGCCGGCGCGTCCCGGGCGCCGGCGACGGTAATCGCGGCGGTCGCACACGGCGAACTGTTGACCTTGGCCCCGTTCGGCAGCGCAGACGGAGTGGTGGCGCGCGCGGTTTCGCGGCTGGTGACTATCGCGACCGGGCTTGACCCGCACGGGCTGGGCGTGCCGGAGGTGGGTTGGATGCGCGGGGCCGCCGACTATCGCGAGGCGGCACGCGGTTTCGCGGCGGGGACGCCCGAGGGGGTGGCCGCGTGGCTGGTCTTGTCGTGTCGTGCGATGCGCACCGGCGCGCAGGAGGCGCTGTCGATCGCCGAGTCGCTTGCTGGGTAGGTTGCCGAAACCGGTTCGCGCAGGGCGCTTCACCAAGTCCAGACGAATAAAGCGGGCGACGCTCCGAGGGATCTCGGCTCGCCGCCCGCTAGCACGGGACCCGGTTACCAAGCGTGCATCTCTGGGCTGCGTGGGTGGCCTCGGCGATCTTGCGACGCTTCCGGCTGCCAGCCCCACCCAAGGGGCCGTCGACACCGTCCACTCTTCGCAATTACGCAGGCCCGCAAACACTTCTGCCATTATCGCGGCTGTGACTCCGCGTGGGTGCCGGGAACCGTGCTGGGTTGCCTGGTTTGGGAGACCGATCCTTCTCTTCTGGACCGATCCTGGCCGTTTACCGGGCTTCCGTGACTCCTTTGTACTCCGTGACCCCGGTCACATCAAGAGTCAATTACCGTGAAAACGCTACAGGGTTAACAATCGGTGCCGCCGATAGTTTGCTGGACCGGTGAGCCGCTATAGCGACAGCCGGCGCAGTAGCGAGTAGGTCAGCGCCCCGGCGGCCAGCGCGCTGACCCCGACCGCGGCGGTGGTGGCGAGGGCGGCTCCCGACGGGGCCGGGATGCGGTCGCGTAGCGACACCGGTCGGGAGAACGCCAACACCGGCCAGCCGCGGGAGGTTGCTTCTTTGCGCAGCGCGCGGTCGGGGTTGACCACGCTCGGGTGCCCGACGACTTCGAGCATCGGCATGTCGGTGATCGAGTCGGAGTAGGCATAGCAGTGTTCGAGGGGGTAGCCCTCGCGCGCGGCCAACTCGCGGATCGCCTGCACCTTGCCTTCGCCGTAGCAGTAGAAGCCGATCTCGCCGGTGTACTTGCCATCCTCGACGACCATGCGGGTCGCCATCGCGTGGGTGGCGCCGAGCGCACGGGCGATCGGTCCGACCAACTCTTCGCCCGATGCCGACACCACCACGACGTCGCGGCCACACAACTTGTGGCTGGCGATCAGGTCTGCGGCTTCGGCGAACACCAGCGGCGTGACGATGTCGTGCAGCGTCTCATTGACGATCGATTTGATCTGCTCGACGTCCCAGCCGGTGCACATATTGCTCAGGTGGATGCGCATCCGGTCCATCTGGTCGTGGTCGGCCCCGGACAGCAGGAACAGAAACTGGGCGTAGCTGGACTTGAGTACGGCGCGGCGGTTGATCAATCCCTGGGCGAAGAAAGGTTTGCTGAACGCCAGTGTGCTGGACTTGGCGATGATGGTCTTGTCCAGATCGAAAAAAGCGGCGGTACGCGGGGCGGGACCGGTGGCCGTCGGTGATGTTTGCTGGTCAGCGGCCGAGTCGGAGACGGTCACCGCCCCAGCATAGGGGGATGATCCGGCAAATCGCGACGCGACCGGTAAAATCGCCGGTCAAAGGTGGTGTGGTTGCTCGCGACGGCCGGAATTGTGCTCGCTCAGCTACTTGAACCTCACGGTTTATATCGCAATCAGCCCTTGCGCTACGCAAGACTCTCATGTGTATAGTAAGCATTACTCGGCTTAGCCGAGGGTGTATCAGCCCGACCCCCCGGGGCTGATACACGACGACCCTCGCCTCCTCCCCCCCTGGCGGGGGTCGTCTCTTTTGTCGGGTCAATTCCAAGCGTTGCCGCCGCTCGCGGTTTGTCCACACATCTTGTGTTGTCCACAGATTCCCGTTGGTGACTGGCGGCGCGGGGTCACGCCTCGGCACGGTGGGGCAATGACCACCACGGGCGCCCGCGGGATCCTGGCCGTGCTTGCCGATTCCGCTTTGCGCGACGAGCTGGATCGCGTCGCCGCGGCCGTCGGTGTGCGGGTCGTTCACGCCGCCAGCGCATTGCCCGTGAGCAGGAAAACGTGGTCGGCCGCCGCGGCGGTAGTGCTCGACGAGGCCGCCGCGCAAGGATGTGCGGACATCGGGTTGCCGCGCCGCGCGCACGTGATCGTGTTGACCGGCAGCGAACCCGCGTCGCCGACATGGGCCGCGGCCATCGACGTCGGGGCCCGACAAGTGCTGAAAATGCCTGCACAAGAACATGATCTGGTCCGCGCGCTCGCGGATGCCGGGGAATCGGCGCGTGACCACGCCGCCCGCGGTGAAGTGGTGGCGGTCATCGGCGGGCGCGGCGGAGCGGGCGCCTCAGTATTCGCGGTCGCACTGGCGCACGCGGCAACCGATCCGCTGCTAGTCGATCTCGATCCCTGGGGTGGTGGCATCGATCTGTTGGTGGGCGCCGAAAGCACGCCCGGCGTGCGGTGGCCAGACCTGGCACTGCGGGGCGGACGGCTGAACTGGTCGGCGGTGCGCGACGCGCTGCCCCAACGCCGCGGCGTCAGCATGCTCTCGGGCACCCGGGGCGGCAGTGAACTGGACGCCCGTGCGGTGGCCGCCGTCGTCGATGCGGGCCGCCGGGGCGGGGCGACCGTGGTGTGCGATCTCCCGCGCCGGTTGACCGATGCCGCTCAAACAGCCTTGGACACAGCCGATCTCGTCGTTGTGGTCAGCCCGTGCGACGTGCGGGCATGTGCGGCCACCGCGACGATCGCCCCGATGCTCGCCGGCATCAATCCCAACGTCGGGCTGGTGGTGCGTGGCCCATCGCCGGGCGGCCTGCGCGCCGCGGAAGTGGCCGAGATCGCCGCCGTGCCTCTCCTGGCGTCGATGAGGCCTTACCCGCGGCTGGCTGAGCAACTCGAGCACGGTGGTCTGCGATTGCGGCGGCGTTCCCCGCTGGTGTCGGCGGCCCGCCAGGTCCTGGCTGTGCTGCCGGCGCACCCGGCCGCTCAGTCTGAAGGGCGGGCGGCGTGAGCGGTTCGCTGATCGACCGGGTGCGCGAGCGGCTGGCGACGGAGTCGGCTCCGCTGCGTCCCAGAGTGGTGGCCGATGCGATCAGGGCCGAGTCCGGCGGCGTGCTCGGCGACACCGAGCTGCTGAGCAATCTTCGGATACTGCAGACCGAGCTGACCGGCGCCGGCATCCTTGAGCCGCTGCTGTCTGCGGACGGTACTACTGATGTGTTGGTCACCGCGCCGGACGCCGTGTGGGTTGACGACGGAAACAGCCTGCGGCGCACTGATATTCAGTTCGCCGACGAAGCTGCCGTTCGACGCTTGGCGCAGCGGCTGGCACTGGCGGCCGGCCGCCGGCTGGACGACGCGCAGCCTTGGGTGGACGGTCAGCTGACCGGGCTGGGCGCCGGAGGTTTCACGGTGCGGCTGCATGCCGTCCTGCCGCCGGTCGCCCCCGGCGGCACTTGTCTTTCGCTGCGGGTGCTCCGACCGGCCACCCAGGACTTGCCCTCCCTGATCGCGGCCGGCGCCATCGCTCCGGGGGCGGCCGCACTACTCGCCGACATCATCGCGGCCCGGCTGGCGTTCTTGGTGTCCGGCGGAACCGGGGCAGGCAAAACCACGCTGCTGTCGGCGCTGCTGAACGCAGTCGCACCGGACGAGCGGATCGTGTGTGTCGAGGACGCCGCCGAGTTGGCGCCACCCCATCCGCATCTGGTCAAGCTGGTCGCACGATGCGCCAACGTCGAGGGCGTTGGCGAGGTCACCGTGCGCCAACTCGTCCGGCAAGCGCTCCGGATGCGGCCGGATCGCATCGTGGTTGGGGAGGTCCGCGGCGCCGAAGTGGTTGATCTGCTGGCCGCGCTGAACACCGGTCATGACGGCGGCGCGGGCACGGTGCATGCCAACAATCCGGGTGAAGTCCCGGCCCGCTTAGAGGCATTGGGTGCGCTTGGCGGTCTGGATCAGGTTGCGCTGCATAGTCAACTGGCTGCCGCGGTTCAGGTGCTGTTGCACGTCGCTCGTGATCGCGGTGGACGGCGCCGTCTCAGCGAGATCGCCGTGCTGCGGCGAACTGATGGATGGGTCCGCGCGGTCACCGTGTGGCATGTCGACCGCGGACTGACCGATGAGGTCGCCAGCCTGCGCCGGCTGCTGACGAGCCGGATACCGACATGACCGGACCGATTGCCGCCGCGCTGGCGTTGTCCGCGGCGATGCTTGTGTCGCCGTCATCGCCTCGTCGGCGCCTCGTCAGCCCCCGCGGTAGCCGCCATCGGTTGCCGCCGCCCGCCGCCGCGTTTGTCGCCGCGTGCGCGATGATCGTCGGTGCTGTATTGCTGCCGCTGACAACGGTTCTCGCCGTCGCGTCGCTCGGCGCGACGACATGCCTGCGCTACCGCCGCCGTCGGCGGAGCCGCCGTGGGCTGGATGAGTCTCGCGAGCTGGGGACCGCGATCGACGTGCTGGTGGGCGAACTGCGGATCGGTGCCCACCCGGCGCAGGCTTTTGCCGTCGCGGCGGAAGAAACAGCCGGGCCGGTCGCGGACTCATGTCGTGCGGTCGCCGCACGGGCCCGGTTGGGCGCCGACGTCACCGCGGGTTTGCGCAACGTCGCCGAGACGTCCGCGCTGCCGGGCCAATGGGATCGACTCGCGGTGTGCTGGCAACTGGCGAGCGAACACGGTCTGGCGATGTCCACCCTGATGCGTGCGGCGCAACGCGATATTGCTGAGCGGCACCGATTCTCAGGACAAGTGAGGTCTGCGATGGCCGGCGCTCGCGCCACGGCGGCCATCCTCGCGAGCCTGCCGGCGTTGTCGGTGTTGTTAGGCCAGCTGATCGGGGCGCACCCGGCGGCGTTCTTGCTGGGCGGCGGCGCGGGCGGCTGGCTGCTGGTCATTGGCCTGACGCTGGTTTGCGGTGGGCTGCTGTGGTCGGACCACATCACCGAACGTGCTGTCTCGTGACATGCGCCGGCGACGATGCAGAGCGTTGCGATGCGGAGGAGCGGCGCCGATGACAAGTGCGGCGGGAATACTTCTTGCGGCAGCGCTTTTGAGCGGTGCGGGTCCGTCGACTGTGCGGGCGAGGGCCGCGATGACGGCCCGGGCGCCGCGGACGCCACGGCAGTCGGCGCGCGGCCCTGATCCGCTGGCCGTCGCATCGAGCCTGGACGTGCTGGCGGTCTGCCTGTCCGCCGGCATGGCGGTGTCGACCGCCGCAGCTGCGACGGCGCCGTCGGCGCCGCCAATCCTGGCCCGAATATTGCGTCGCGCGGCCGACTTGCTGGCGCTGGGCGCAGATCCCACCGTCGCATGGTCTGCACCGCCGGATCTGCCGTCGAGTTCGGTCGACCCGCAGACCGACGCGTTGTTGCGGCTGGCGCGGCGGTCATCGGTCTCGGGCGTGGCGCTGGCCGAGGCGGTGGCCGCGCTTGCCGAGCAGTGTCGCCAGGACGCCACACACGCCGCCGCCGCGGCCGCCGAGCGCGCCGCGGTGCTGATCGCCGGTCCGCTCGGGCTGTGCTTCCTGCCCGCGTTCGTGTGCCTGGGCATCGTCCCGGTGGTGGCGGGACTGGCCGGTGACTTAGTGCAGTCGGGCTTGTGGTGAACGCTAGCCGCGGTAATAGAGGAGAAAAATATGAAGTCAGCCAATATGTTTCGTGTGTTCAAAGCGCGTGTGACGCTCTTAGCGTTAGACGACTCGGGGATGTCTACGGTCGAGTACGCCATCGGGACGATCGCGGCGGCAGCCTTCGCCGCGATCCTGTACACGGTCGTGACCGGAGACTCGATCGTCACGGCGTTGACCAACATCATCGCCCGGGCGCTCAACACCAAGGCCTAGTCGACGATGCCGGCGCGAGCACCGTCGAGGCGGCGCTGGGCGTCGCCACCCTGGTCGCGGTGCTGGTGCTGTGCCTGGCCGGCATCACAGCCGTGTCGATGCAGGTCCGCTGCATCGACGCCGCACGCGAGGCGGCACGGTTGGCTGCACGTGGCGACGAGCGCTCGGCCGTCGCTGCCGCCCGCGGTATCGCTCCCGGCGGCGCCGGGGTGCAGGTGCGCCGCGACGGCGAGTTCGTCGTTGCGACGGTCACCGCCCGGTCGAATCTGCTGCCCATGCTGGGCATCACGGCCACCGGGGTTTCGGCGGCGGAGCCCTCGCAATGAGCAGGGTTCAGCCACCGTCGTCGCGGCTGTGATGGTCGCCGCACTGCTGTCCATCACCGCGGGCGGTGTGTATCTGGGGTCGGCGGTGGTGGCGCGCCACCGGGCCCAGGCGGCGGCCGATCTGGCCGCGCTGGCCGCCGCCGCGCGGCTGGCGGCCGGACCCGAAACAGCATGCGCGCAGGCAAAACTGGTGGCGCGCGCGATGCGGGGCAATACCACCGGTTGCGCTGTCGACGACCTGGATGTCGTCGTCACCATCGAGGTGCGTCTCGCCGTGGGCGGATGGGGCAGCGCACGGGCTGCCGCCCGCGCCGGCCCAGCTGACGTGGCTTAGTCGCGAGGATCTGGCAGACCCGCTTCGTCGAGTTCGGCCGGCGTCGGCAACCGCAGCGACACGAGCCCGGCGAACGTCTCCTGCTCGACTTCCACCCGGCTGACGGTGACATGCATCGGGACCCATCCGCCGTCGTTGCCCGGCATCCGGAGCACCCCGCTGGTGGCCCCGCGGGCGAACTCCGCGGTCATCGCCGCCATCTTCGCTTCGTCGCTGGGATGCATCCGCGGCATACCGGCCGCAATACGTCGCCAGTCGTAGAACGGGCACGGCTCGTCGAGCCACTTCAGCAAGGTCCAGTTGTACGGGTCGAACAACGCCCGGTGCACGCCCGGCTGCGCCAATCCCTGCAAAATCTGCTGGGCGAGTCGATCGGCCGGCTGCGGCCGGTCGGCGATCTCGGCCCGCCAGTTCATCCCCCGCGCGATCACGTGGTTGCGGCCATCTGGCCCCGGCTCCAGACCATTGCGAGCGACGAAGCTGACCCGGATGTGATTGCCCTGCCAATCCCTAGTGTCCCAGGTGTCGCACAGGGTATGCCCCGGTTCGGACCTGACCGCCGCGGCCAGCGCCTTGCCTTCGTTGGGCTTGAGATCGCCGGACGGCCAACTCGCCGCGAACGCGCGACCTTCCGGGTCCTCGATCTCCAGATTTCTGCCGGTGTTGATCAGCGACTCCGGTGTGTCGGTCGCGACCCTGAGGGTCATGTCCCATTTCAGCGGGCCCGGAATCGGGCGCTCCGGCGGCTCGGCCCCGGCCGGCCCGATCCAAACATGCACTCCGTGTATTCGGCCGTCGGACATCAACACCGGCTCTGTGCGGATCACACGGTCATTTTTCGGTGTAATGCTGACCAGGCTTTTGCTGGTCTGCAGCGACTCGGCGATTGCGGACTGGATCGCGGCAAGGCGGGGATTCCGCCGCAAAAACACCGTTATTGGAACAAGGTTTTTCAATTGACGGCCGAGCGCTACCACGGCCGGCTCTCTACCCAGTGTTTCCACGAGCAACCAGTCGCCGGCCATAGCGCTACATTTTACCGGTCAGATCGCGGATAACTCGTTGCCTCCGTGTCTAATCGGCACTGTGTGACCAGGGGCGACCCGGGGCTGAGCTTGACACGTCAGCCCGTGACTTGCACAGGTCAGCGCGGCCGGGTATTTTGCTGCTGCGCCCATTACGGGTTACGAGCGGATTGCGTTGTCCAACCGTTCGTCGCGCTGTCTGCAATTCCGGTAGGCGTGCGTTTCTTCAGCGGCGAGGAAAGCGCCTTCACGGCGGCTGCTACGAAACAAAGCCATATGGAAGTCGACCGTTCGAGGGGTCGGTCGTCATCCGTATGTCTGGCTCTCGTCAGCCAGCGCGCTGAGGACAAAGCGCAGAACGCGCACAGCCCCTGCCTTATCCAGCGGTTCGTTGCCGCTGCCGCATTTCGGTGACTGCACGCACGACGGGCAGCCCGACGGGCATTCGCAGGCTTCGATCGCGGCGGCGGTGGCGCTTAGCCAGGTGCTCGCCCGGCGAAAACCCTGCTCGGCGAAGCCCGCTCCGCCCGGATAGCCGTCGTAGACAAAGACGCTGGGTAGTCCGTCGGCCTCCGGGCCCACCGCCGTGGACAACCCGCCGATGTCGCCACGGTCGCAGCTGGCCACCAGGGGCAGCAGCCCGATGGCGGCGTGTTCGGCGGCGTGTAGCGATCCGGGTATCTGCAATGGTTCGATTCCTTTGCGGTACAGAGCCTCTGGGGTAATGGTGTACATGACCGCAATGGTGGCCAAGGTGTGCGGCGGCATATCCAGCTCGACGAAGTCGATGACCTCGCCGGAGGGTCGGCGGCGTAGATAGCCCACGATTTGATTGGTGACGTTGACGGGTACCAGGCCCAGGGTCACCGCGCCGAAAACCCGCCGTTCACCCGCTCCGGTCACCGCGATGTCGGTGAGTTCCCGTGCGAACGTCGCATATCCAGGATCTTCGCTGTGCACAAAGGCCATGCCTTCTTCGAAATCGAGCGAGTCGACCACGTAACTGTCGCCCTGGTGCAGATACACCGCGCCGGGATGCACCGAGGCCGCGGCTCGGCCGACATCGGCGGTTCCGAGCAGCCGCCCAGTCTCGCTCTCTACGATCACGATCTGGCCGCCCGTCGACCCTCGAATATCCACTGCCGGATGGGGATCCACGCCCGGCGCCGGATAGTACTTGCCGGATCGGTGTCGTAGCAGTCCGTCGTCGACCAATCTCTCCGCGACGTCTTCGGCGCCCAACGTGCGAACCTCGGCATCGCCAAGTGGTAATTCAGTTGCGGCACAAAGCAATTGCGGGCCGAGAATATACGGATTGCCCGGGTCGATCACCACGCGCTCAATAGGCTTGTCCAGCAGCGCACCGGGATGATGGACCAGGTAGGTGTCCAGCGGATCGTCGCGGGCCACCAGCACAACCAGCGCGCCTTGACCGCGTCGTCCGGATCGGCCCGCCTGCTGCCAAAACGACGTGACCGTGCCGGGAAAGCCGGCCAGCACCACCGCATCGAGCCCGGCGATGTCGACTCCCAATTCCAGGGCGTTGGTGGTGGCCAGACCGCGCAGCTGCCCATCGACAAGCGCACGCTCGAGCGCCCGGCGGTCTTCGGGCAGATACCCGGCCCGGTAGGACGCCACCGTCTCGGTCAACGCCGGGGCGATCTCCTGTAGGCGCGCGCGGGCCGCCAGGGCGGTCAGTTCGGCGCCCCGGCGTGATCGATTGAACGTCAGGGTGCGCGCCCCTTCGGCGACCAAATCGGCCATCATGCGTGCCGCCTCACTACCGGCGGACCGCCGTACCGGAGCCCCGTTTTCCCCGACGAGATCGGTGCGCAGGGCCGGCTCCCACAGCGCCACCGTCCGGGCTCCTTGTGGCGAGCCGTCTTCGGTGACCTCCTCGACCGGTTGGCCGATGAGCTCAGCGGCCGTCGCACCGGGCGCCGCGGTCGTCGCGCTGGCGAAAATCACCGTCGGTGTGGTGGTCGGGTCGGACGAGTAGCGTGCGCACAGCCGCAGTAAGCGACGCAGAACCATCGCTACGTTCGAGCCGAAAACACCGCGATAGTAATGGCATTCGTCGACAACCAGGTAGCGCAGGCCACGCAGAAAGACCGCCCAGCGGGCATGGTTGCGCAGTAGCGCCAGGTGGACCATATCCGGGTTGGAGAACAGCCATCGGGACCGCTCCCGCGCGAACCGCCGTACCTCGGCGGGACTGTCGCCGTCGTAGGCCGTGGGCGCGACGTCACCCAGCCGGGGGGTCGCCGTGGTGAGCCTGTGCGCGGCGCGCAGCTGGTCGTGGCCAAGCGCTTTTGTCGGCGAGATGTAGAGTGCCCGGGCGCGTGGATTGGTCGCCAGCTCATGGAGGATCGGCAGTTGGTAGGCCAACGATTTGCCAGATGCAGTGCCGGTGCTGATGACCACGTGGCGGCCGGCGTGGGCCAGGTCGGCCGCCTGAACCTGATGTGCCCAAGGCGAACTGATACCGCGTTCGGTAAATGCGCGAAGCACGTCGGCCTCGACCCATGCCGGCCAAGGGCGTTGACGGCCGTGCCGCGCAGGCAGCTCCGCGACATGACGTAGCGGCTGTTCTCCTGCATCGGTGCCGGCGATTGCGGCGGCGAGCAGCTCGCTGCCGAACGTCACCATGGGTTTTGCGCCTCCTGATTGGAGCTAATGGCCTCGAACCGCGCCTTACGGCAGGGTTGCAGCCAGGCGTTTTCACTTCGCACCTGAATTATTTACCTCGTGGTAGCTGAATTGATCACCTGAGGCTGTTGTTGAGGCGATGAACATGGTTGACTGTTTGCGGTCGCAGCTTCTGTGTTCGTGTCAAACTTTCGCAGGATCGACGTTGCGGCCGCGGTTCCTGCGAGGTTGTAGGTCGGGTGAAGTTCCGGCGACTCGGCAAGGTATAGCGGTCGGAACGGGCCCGGAGCATCGAGGTGATGCTCCGCACCCGAGAAGTAAAGGAAAGATCGAGAAATGCCACAGGGAACTGTGAAGTGGTTCAACGCGGAAAAGGGATTCGGCTTCATTGCCCCCGAAGACGGTTCGGCCGACGTGTTTGTCCACTACACGGAGATCCAGGGAAGCGGTTTCCGCACCCTTGAGGAAAATCAGCGGGTCGAGTTCGAGGTAGGCCAGAGCCCCAAGGGCCCCCAGGCCACCGGCGTGCGCTCCGTCTGAGCAATCTCCAACGACAAACCCCCCGCACGGTCCGGTATTTCCCGGTTCGGTCGGGGGGTTCTCGCTGCCCGACTGCCCGGTTAATTACCCGGCTTCCCGACACGCCGTGCCGCAGCGTGCATCGTCGTGCGGGCGCTTACTGTCGTTGACGTGAGCCAGCTGTCCTTCTTCTCGGCTGAGTCGGTGCCGCCTGCGGTCAGCGATCTCACCGGTGTGCTGGCGGCCGCAGGCCAGATCGTGACGGTCGGGGGTGGGGCCAGGCTGTCGGCGGTCGTGGATCAGCCCTGGCGCGCTCGGGCGTTGGGCCAGATGATCGAAGAGGCCGGTCTGGAGGCCGAGATCACCCATACCGACGAGCACACTCCGCTGGTGCGGACCGCGGTGGACGCGAGGTTGCGCGTTATCGCCGTCGAGTGGACGCGCGGCGCGGTGAAGACGGTGCCCACGGTGTGGTTGCCCGGGCCGCGCGAGCTGCGGGCGTGGATACTGGCCGCCGGCAGCCCGGATGCCGACCGTTACCTCCTTGGACTGGATCCGCACGCCCCGGACACCCATTCGCCGCTGGCGTCGGCTCTGATGCGAATCGGGATAGCACCGACCCTGATCGGCACCCACGGGGCGCGGCCCGCGCTGCGCATCAGCGGCCGACGCAGGCTATCGCGCCTGGTAGAGAACGTTGGGGAACCCCCTGACGCCGCGGAGGCGTTGCCCTACTGGCCGCACGTTTAGCGACAACTGGACGCGCCGGAAACGGGGGGTCGGTTTGCGTCGTCCCATCGCGGGTGCCACATTGTCAGGTGTCTACAGGGTCCATAGGTACCTGAGAAGACGTCGGCTGGTCGTGGGACTTCATCATCCGCAGGACCGGCTCGGGGCATTGAAATAGGTGAAAGTGAGCGTAATCACAGGTGGCTGAAGGCGACCGTGCTGGGCGCGGGAATGGAGCCGCGCGGCGACTCGTCATCGTCGAGTCGCCGACGAAGGCACGCAAATTAGCCGGCTACCTGGGCGCGAACTACATCGTCGAGTCCTCCCGAGGACACATCCGTGACCTGCCGCGCGCAGCGGCCGACGTGCCCGCGAAGTACAAGTCGGAGCCCTGGGCCCGGCTGGGGGTCAACGTCGACGCCGACTTCGAGCCGCTCTACATCATCAGCCCCGAGAAGAAGAGCACGGTCACCGAGCTCAAGGGCCTGCTCAAAGACGTCGACGAGCTTTACTTGGCCACAGATGGCGATCGCGAGGGCGAAGCGATTGCCTGGCACCTGTTGGAAACCCTGAAGCCGCGCATTCCGGTCAAGCGGATGGTGTTCCACGAGATCACCGAGCCGGCCATCCTGGAGGCCGCCGAAAACCCCCGCGACCTGGACATCGATCTGGTCGACGCGCAGGAGACCCGGCGAATCCTGGACCGGCTGTACGGCTACGAAGTCAGCCCGGTGCTCTGGAAGAAGGTCGCGCCCAAGCTGTCGGCAGGCCGCGTCCAGTCCGTAGCCACCCGGATCATCGTCCAGCGCGAACGCGACCGCATGGCCTTCCGCAGCGCCGCCTACTGGGACGTGGTGGCCGAGCTGGACGCCAGCGTGTCCGACCCTAAAGCCCAGCCGCCGACCTTCACCGCCCGGCTGACCAACGTCGACGGTTTACGGGTTGCGACAGGCCGCGACTTCGACTCGCTGGGCGCGCTCCGCAAGCCCGACGAAGTCACTGTGCTCGACGAAACCAGCGCCGGCGCGCTGGCCACTGGTCTACGCGGAGCCCAGCTGAACGTCGCGTCCGTCGAGGAAAAGCCCTACACCCGTCGCCCGTACCCGCCGTTCATGACCTCGACGCTGCAGCAAGAGGCTGGCCGCAAGCTGCGGTTCTCCGCCGAGCGCACGATGAGCATCGCGCAGCGGCTCTACGAGAATGGCTACATCACCTACATGCGGACCGACTCGACGACGCTGTCGGCGTCGGCGATCAACGCTGCCCGCACCCAGGCTCGTCAGCTCTACGGCGAGGAGTACGTCTACCCGTCGCCACGCCAATACACCCGCAAGGTGAAGAACGCTCAGGAGGCCCACGAGGCGATCCGGCCCGCGGGGGAGACCTTCGCGACGCCCGACGCGGTGCGGCGCGAGCTCGACGGGGACGATTTCCGGCTCTACGAGCTGATCTGGCAGCGCACGGTTGCCTCGCAGATGGCCGACGCCCGCGGTACCACGCTGAGTCTGCGGATCAACGGCGAAACAACGGCGGCCGGCACCCGAAGAGAAGTCGTGTTCTCGGCCAGCGGCCGCACCATCACCTTCGCGGGTTTCCTGAAGGCCTACGTGGAAACTGTCGACGAGCTGGCCGGCGGCGAGGCCGACGACGCCGAGAGCCGATTGCCGCAGTTGACCCAGGGACAGCGGGTCGATGCCACCGAGCTGACCCCCGACGGGCATTCCACCAACCCTCCGGCCCGCTACACCGAGGCGTCCCTGATCAAAGCCCTTGAAGAGCTGGGCATCGGGCGACCGTCGACCTACTCGTCGATCATCAAGACCATCCAGGACCGCGGCTATGTGCACAAGAAGGGCAGCGCGCTGGTGCCGTCGTGGGTGGCGTTCGCCGTAACCGGTCTGCTGGAACAGCATTTCGGTCGGCTGGTCGACTACGGTTTCACCGCCGCCATGGAGGATGAACTGGACGCGATCGCCTCCGGCCAGGAGCGTCGGACCAACTGGCTCAACAACTTCTACTTCGGTGGCGACCACGGCGTGCCCGATTCGGTGGCCCGCTCCGGTGGACTGAAGAAGCTGGTCGGCGTCAACCTCGAGGGCATCGACGCTCGAGAAGTCAACTCGATCAAGCTCTTTGACGATGCAGAGGGCCGCGCCGTCAATGTCCGGGTGGGCAAGAACGGGGCTTACCTGGAACGCATGGTGGCTGGCGACGACGGCGAGCCCACGCCGCAGCGGGCCAACCTCAACGATTCGCTGACGCCCGACGAACTGACCCTGGAGTTGGCTGAGGAACTCTTCGCCACTCCCCAGGAGGGGCGCACGCTGGGCGTCGACCCAGA
>DASQRI010000169.1:0-8610 GCA_035642975.1 Mycobacterium sp. | reverse complement strand
GACCAGTTCTGGATGGTGGTGTAGCGGCAACGACCGCCAGGCTTGACGATGATCTCCACCACCGCCGAATGCAGCGAATCCGACTTGTAGATCGGCGCGGTACAACCCTCGACATAGTGCACGTAGGCGCCCTCGTCGACGATGATCAGCGTGCGCTCGAACTGGCCCATGTTCTCGGTGTTGATCCGGAAGTAGGCCTGCAACGGGATGTCGACGTGCACACCCGGCGGCACGTAGATGAACGAGCCGCCACTCCACACCGCGGTGTTCAGCGCGGAGAACTTGTTGTCCCCGGCCGGGATCACGGTGCCGAAGTACTGCTTGAAGATGTCGGGGTGCTCCCGCAGTGCGGTGTCGGTGTCCAGGAAGATGACGCCGAGCTTCTCCAGATCCTCACGGATGGAGTGGTAGACGACCTCCGACTCGTACTGCGCGGCGACACCGGAGACCAGCCGCTGCTTCTCGGCTTCCGGGATACCCAGCTTGTCGTAGGTGTTCTTGATGTCCGCGGGCAGGTCGTCCCACGTCGCGGCCTGCTTCTCGCTGGAGCGCACGAAGTACTTGATGTTGTCGAAGTGGATGCCTTCCAGGTTGGAGCCCCAGTTCGGCATCGGCTTCTTGTCGAAGATGCGCAGGGCCTTCAGCCGGGTCTCCAGCATCCATTCCGGCTCGCTTTTCTTGGCCGAGATGTCGCGAACCACAGCCTCGGACAGCCCCCGCTGCGCGCTGGCACCGGCCACGTCGGAGTCCGCCCAGCCGTAGCCGTAGCGGCCCATCGAGGCGATCGCCTGCTCCTGGGTCAACGGCTCGGCGGGCACAGCCGTCTTGGTGGCCTCCGGGGTGAGGGTCATAACGACACTCCTTTGATGCTCGTGGTGGCTTCGGCGCGGGTTGTGCGCCGAAGTGGTTTAGCTTCGGTGGTGAGCGGGACGTGGGTGGTGCAGGCGCAGTCGCCGTTGACGATGGTCGCCAACCGCTGCACGTGGGTGCCGAGTACCTCGGCCATGGCCTGCTGCTCGGTTTCGCACAGTTCCGGGAATTCCTCGGCGACGTGCGACACCGGGCAATGATGCTGACAGATCTGCACACCGTGGATCGGACCGCCCACCTTCGTGGTGGTCGCGACGTAGCCGGCTTTGGACAGCGCGCCGGCGATTCGCTCGGCGGTGGCCTCGATTTCCTCGTCGGCGTCCGAGTCGGCCGCCTCCACATCGGACAGGATCGCGTCGATGCGCTGCCGGGCGAAGCTGCGAACCGCCTCTTCGCCGCCGATCTCCCGAAGTTGGCGCATCGCGGCGGACGCCAGATCGTCGTAACTGTGGTCCAGCTTCGCGCGGCCGGTCGAGGTCAACCGGTACCGCTTGGCCGGTCGGCCGCGTCCGGCCTGCTGCCACGGCGCGGCCGGAACGGATTCGGCCTCACCCATGTCGATCAGCGCGTCGAGATGGCGTCGCACCCCGGCAGCCGACAGACCCAGGCGCTCACCGATCTGCCCGGCGGTGATAGACCCAGACTCCAGCAGCAACCGCACGACGGCGCTGCGGGTCTGACCGTCGTGGGTCGCAGCAGCGGCTGCTGCTTCGGCACCTTGGACGGACGGCGGGAATTTCACAACACCAGTGTGACGCAATTCCGGTAATGGGTCCAGCAAGGCTACCCTCTGCCCGGGTTGCGCTGGTCACACCTGAGCCGTCAAAGCGCGCCCCGGCGGCAGTTACGCTGCTGTAATGGCAGCCCGCCACCACACGCTGAGTTCGTCGATCGCCCGCTTACACGGCGACGAGCTGGCTGTGGGTCAGCCGCTGAACGACACCGACCTGGTCGCGCTTCGTCGCACCAGGGTGTTCGGCGCCACCGGCACGGTGCTGATGGGCATCGGCGCGCTGGGTGCCGGGGCCCGGCCGGTGGTTCAAGACCCGACGTTCGGGGTCCGACTGCTCAACCTGCCGTCGCGCATCCAGACGGTGTCGCTGACGATGACCACCACCGGCGCGGTGATGATGGCGCTGGCCTGGCTGATGCTGGGCAGGTTCGCCCTGGGCCGGCGGCGGATGTCCCGCGGCGACCTGGACCGCACTCTGCTGCTGTGGATCCTGCCGCTGCTGATAGCGCCCCCGATGTACAGCAAGGACGTCTACTCCTACCTGGCCCAGAGCCAGATCTGCCGGCTGGGACTCGATCCCTACCGGGTTGGCCCGGCCGACGGCCTGGGCCTCGACCACGTTTTCACCCTGTCGGTGCCCAGCCTGTGGCGGGAGACCCCGGCGCCCTACGGGCCGCTGTTCTTGTGGATCGGCCGCGGGATTTCGGCGTTGACCGGGGAAAACATCGTCGCCGCGGTGCTGTGCCATCGCCTGGTGGTGCTGCTGGGTGTGGGCCTGATCGTGTGGGCCACACCGCGGCTGGCGCGCCGCTGCGGGGTGGCCGAGGTCAGCGCGCTGTGGCTGGGGGCGGCCAACCCGCTGCTGATCATGCATCTGGTCGCGGGCATCCATAACGAGGCACCGATGCTCGGGCTGATGCTGACCGGTACCGAGTTCGCGCTGCGCGGTATCGACTCCGCGCGCCCGCTGTGGCCGCGGCCCTGGCCGAGGGCCAGCGGCCACTGGGCGGACTGGTCGCCGCTGTGCATGCTGCTGGCCGGCGCGGTGCTGATCACGCTGTCCTCGCAGATCAAGCTGCCGTCGCTGCTGGCGTTGGGGTTCATCGCGATGGCGCTCGCCCACCGCTGGGGCGGAAACCTGCGGGCTTTCCTCGTGGCGGATGGGCTGATGGCCGGAGTGGCGCTGACCGTGATGGCCGCCGTGGGCTGGGCCAGCCGGCTCGGATTCGGCTGGATCTACACGCTCGGCACCGCCAACGTGGTGCGCAGCTGGATGTCACCGCCGACGCTGATCGCGCTGGGCACCGGGCAGGTGGGGATTCTGCTGGGCCTGGGCGACCACACCACCGCCGTGCTGTCGCTGACCCGTGGCATCGGCGTCTTGATCATCGCGGTGATGGTCGGCTGGCTGCTGATGGCGGTGTTGCGCGGCCGGCTGCACCCGGTCGGAGGCCTCGGGGTCGCGCTGGGCGGCACGGTGCTGCTGTTCCCGGTGGTGCAGCCCTGGTATCTGCTGTGGGCCATCATCCCGTTGGCGGCGTGGGCGACGCGGCCCGGCTTCCGCATCGCGGTGATCATCGTGACGATCGTCGTCGGCGTCTTCGGCCCGACGGCCAACGGCGATCGCTTCGCGTTTTTCCAGATCGTGGATGCCACGGTGGCCAGCACGGTCATCGTGGCGCTGCTGATCGCGGGGACCTACCGGCAGCTGCCGTGGCGGGCAGTGCCACACCTGGGTCTCACGGCTGAGGCGGCCAACCTGGATTCGTTGCAGACCAGTCAGACCCCGGACGCCGCTGCGCTGCCCGGCGCTTACGCTGAATCTTCGTGAGCGCAGCCCCCGACATTCCTGTGCGGTTGCGCGGGGTGTGTAAGCAGTACGGCTCGGGCGCGGCCGCTACCACCGCCGTTTCCCACCTCGACCTCGAGGTGCACACCGCCGAGGTGTTTGCGTTGCTGGGCCCCAACGGCGCCGGCAAGACGACGACGGTGGAGATGTGCGAGGGGTTCGTCCGCCCCGATGCCGGCACCATCGAAGTGCTCGGGCTGGACCCGATCGCCGACAACGCCCGGCTGCGGGCGCGCATCGGGGTGATGTTGCAGGGCGGCGGTGGCTATCCGGCGGCCCGGGCCGGCGAAATGCTCAACCTGGTGGCCTCCTACGCCGCCGACCCACTGGACCCGCAGTGGCTGCTGAGCACGCTGGGCCTGACCGATGCGGCCCGGACCACGTATCGACGGCTGTCCGGCGGGCAGCAGCAGCGGCTCGCGTTGGCCTGCGCGTTGGTCGGGCGACCCGAACTGGTGTTCCTCGACGAGCCCACCGCGGGCATGGACGCGCACGCCCGGCTGTTGGTGTGGGAGCTGATCGACGCGCTGCGTCGCGACGGGGTGACGGTGGTGCTGACCACCCACCAACTCAAGGAGGCCGAGAAGCTCGCCGACCGGCTGGTCATCATCGATCACGGGGTGACCGTGGCGGCCGGAACACCGGCGGAGCTGACTCATAGCGGCGCCAAGGACCAGCTTCGGTTCAGCGCGCCGCCGCGCCTTGACCTGTCGCTGCTGGTCTCCGCGCTGCCGGAGGACTACCGGGCCTCCGAAGTGGGCCCGGGCGAATACCTGGTGGAAGGCGCGGTGGACCCGCAGGTGCTGGCGACGGTGACGGCATGGTGTGCCCAGATCGACGTGCTGGCCACCGACATGCGCGTCGAGCAGCGCAGCCTGGAAGACGTGTTCCTGGAGCTGACCGGTCGGGAGTTGCGATGAGCGCCGGCGAAAGCCATTTTCCCGCAGGCACTTTCACTCCTGATCCGCGCCCGGCCGCGGTGCCGAGGATGCTCGCCGCGCAGTTCGGGCTGGAGCTGAAACTGTTGCTGCGCAACGGCGAACAACTGTTGTTGACCATGTTCATCCCGATCACGCTGCTGGTCGGGTTGACCTTGCTGCCGCTCGGATCGTTCGGCGCCAACCGCGCCGCCACCTTCGTCCCGGTGATCATGGCGCTGGCGGTGATCTCCACAGCGTTCACCGGCCAGGCCATCGCGGTTGCGTTCGATCGCCGCTACGGCGCACTCAAACGGCTCGGCGCGACCGCACTGCCGGTGTGGGGCATCATCGCCGGCAAGTCGGCAGCGGTCGTGACAGTGGTGTTCCTGCAAGCAATGATTCTGGGCGCCATCGGTTTTGCACTCGGGTGGCGCCCACCGCTGGCAGGTCTGGCGTTGGGTGCCGCCGTCATCGCGCTGGGCACCGCGGTGTTCGCGGCGCTGGGCCTACTGCTCGGCGGCACCTTGCGCGCCGAGATCGTGCTGGCGGTTGCCAACCTGCTGTGGTTCGTCTTCGCCGGGCTCGGCGCACTGGCCATTGAATCCGGCATGGTCGGGTCCGCCGTCAAGTGGGCTGCGCGGCTCACCCCGGCAGGCGCACTGGCGGAGGCGCTGACGCGGGCGATGAGTCTGTCGGTGGACTGGCTCGGTGTGCTGGTGCTCCTCGGGTGGGGCACGCTGGCCGGGTTGGCCGCGCTGCGCTGGTTCCGGTTCACCTGACCGGCCCTACTACGTGACGTAGTTTTCACTGTCCTACGATCGGGCGGTGGCGGTCCGACGGTGGCTTATGCAGCTGGTGGACCTGCTGCCCGAACCCAGCCTGCGCACGCAACGGATCATTGCCGCCTTGGTTGTGTTGACTCAGGGCGGCATCGCCGTCACCGGAGCGATCGTGCGGGTCACCGCGTCCGGGCTGGGCTGCCCGACGTGGCCGCAATGCTTTCCGGGCAGCTTCACCCCGGTCGCGCACGCCGAGGTACCCCGTATCCATCAGGCGGTCGAGTTCGGCAACCGGATGATCACGTTCGCGGTGGTCATCACCGCGGCGCTGGCGGTGCTGGCGGTCACCCGCGCTCGGCGTCGACCCGAGGTGTTGGTCTACGCCTGGTTGATGCCGGCCTCGACGGTGCTGCAGGCGGTGATCGGCGGCATCACGGTGCTGACCGGTCTGCTGTGGTGGACGGTGTCGATCCACCTGCTGGCGTCGATGACGATGGTCTGGTTGTCGGTGCTGCTGTACGTCAAGGTCGGCGAGCCCGATGATGGCGTGGTCGTTCATCGGGTGGTCAAGCCGCTGCGCGGACTCACCGTGCTCAGCGCGATGACGCTGGCCGCGGTGCTGCTGGCCGGCACCCTGGTCACCGCCGCGGGCCCACACGCCGGCGATACCAGCCCGCGGCGGACCGTGCCGCGGCTGCGAATCGAGATCACCACGCTGGTGCACGCGCACTCGTCGCTGCTGGTGGCCTATCTTGCATTGCTGGTCGGGCTCGGTTTCGGGCTGCTGGCGGTGCAGGCGCCGCGACCGGTACTGCTGCGACTGGGCGTCCTGGTGACCGCGGTGTTCGCTCAGGCCGCCGTCGGGACAGTGCAGTTCTTCACCGGAGTTCCCGCGGCGCTGGTCGCGGTGCACGTCGCGGGCGCCGCGATCTGCACGGCGGCCACCGCGGCGTTATGGGCGTCGATGCGAGAGCGGGCCCAGCCCCAACCGGTCCAGCGCTGACTCGACACACAGCGCGAACTGCCGCTGCGCGTCGTCGCGTGCGGCGTCGTCGAGCAGTCGCCAACCCAACGACGGGGCAACCAGATTCAGCTCCACCAATTCGGCGTCACCCGGTCCGCCGATCACATCGGCGCGGGCATACAACAGCTCATCGACACTGATGCCCAGTTGATCGACGGCTGCTTGCAGTCCGGCCAGCCCGACGTCCCACAACTCGAAGTCGGCGTCGACCGGCGACTTCCGGGTGAATGCGTGGGACTGCGTGCCACCGAGGAAGACCAACGCCGTTGGGGTGTCGGAGGTGGACGGCCGGCGGCCACGCGTCGACACCCCGGCCTCACGGAGATCGCGCAGATGGTGGCGACCGGCATTCCAGGCGACGATATCGGGCGCATTCAGCAGATTGGGCACCCGCCTGGTCCAGGCCAGAAACTCGTCGAGTCGGTCAGTGTAATCCGTGCCGGCCCGCAGGATCACCAGATCGGCGTCCACAGTTGCCGGATCATCCCAGGACAGCCACCGGGCATGCAGCCCGCGCTTGCGCAGCGCGGCCACTAGACCGGCATCGTCGCCGCCCGGCGAACCGGCCAGCACGATCCGGGGATGGCGAATGTCGGGCCGGGCCAACTTCATGCGGACTCCATGCTTGCGGATGATAGTCAGCATGCACGCAATCGAAGTCGCCCAAACAGGTGGTCCGGAAGTCCTGAGCTACGTCGAGAAAACACCGCCCTCCCCCGGTCCGGGTGAGGTGCTGATCAAGGCCGAGGCGATCGGCGTGAATTTCATCGACACCTATTTCCGCTCCGGCTCCTACCCGCGCGATCTGCCGTTCGTGTTGGGCACCGAAGTGGCCGGAACGGTAGCCGCTGTCGGTGACGGCGTGACCGCACTGGGCGTCGACGACCGGGTGGTGACCGCCGCGGCATCGGGTGCATACGCCGAATTTGCCACTGCACCAGCACAATTCGTTGCGCATGTGCCGTCGAAAGTCGGTTTGGACGTGGCCGCTTCGGCACTGCTGAAGGGCATGACGGCGCATTACCTGATCAAGTCGGTATACGCGGTGCAATCCGGCGACGTCGTGCTGGTGCATGCCGGAGCGGGTGGCGTGGGGCTGATCCTGACCCAGTGGGCGGCCAGTCTGGGCGTCCGAGTGATCACCACGGTATCGACACCGGCCAAAGCCGAGCTGTCGCGGCAAGCGGGTGCCAGCGACGTGTTGGACTACCCCGGCGATGACCCCAACGAGTTCGGCAGGCGCATCCGCGACCTGACCGACGGGGCGGGCGTGGCGGCGGTGTACGACGGCGTTGGGGCGAGCACGTTCGACGCCAGCCTGGCCAGCCTCGCCGTGCGTGGGACCCTGGCGCTGTTCGGCGCCTCCAGCGGAGCGGTTCCGCCGGTCGACCCGCAACGGCTCAACGCGGCCGGCTCGGTGTACCTGACCCGCCCGTCGCTGGCCCACTTCACCCGTACCGGTGAGGAATTCGCTTGGCGTTCAGGCGAATTACTCGACGCCATCGCCGAAGGGACACTGGAGGTCACGGTGAGTCAGAGCTATCCATTGGCCGATGCCGCCCAAGCTCACCGCGACTTGCAGGGCCGTCAGACAGTGGGTTCGATCGTGTTGACGCCGTAGCGACCTACCGGCTCGAAGACGTCTTCGAGAGCCGACCGGGCCACGCTGGATCGCATGAACTCCGCCAGGAACTCGAGTCCTCGGGACGAAGTTCCGGATGCGGTAGGTCCAGCACGAACGCGACCCGGCGGCGGTCGGACTGCTGGAAGACCTCGTGCTCGTACGAGTCGTCGATTTTGATGCACCTATCTTGTTTCCAGGTGATCAGCTGGTCATGGACACGGAACTGGATATCCCGCTCGGGCACTTCGATTCCCAGGTGGTAGCGCATGCGGGTGTTCAACTCCGACGTGTGTGGCGGCACATGCGTCTTCGGCTTCATGATCGAGAAGAACGCCATGCAGCCGATGCTGCCAACGCCGGCGAGGCGCCGGGCGTCATGTGCGAGCGAACCCGCTCACGCGAGAGCCACAGGTTGTCGAAGAGGTTCTGCAGACGGCCATCGTCTCGGTGCCGCCACAGCAGCGCCAAGATGCTCGCGGCGCTCCTCAGCTGGAGGGCCTGGTAGGACTTCGAGGCGTTACCCTCCACACCGCGGGGAGTGCAGTGCTAGCCGCCCCATTTGGCGCCTTCGGCTTGGTCGCGGGCCAGCATCGAGGAGGTGTTGTTCTCATGCGTGCCCGCCATCGCGCGGTAAGCCAGCACCAGTTGCTCCATGGCCTGATTCCACTGCGCCTGCCAGGCCTGATAACTCAGCCCGGTGTCACCCTGCCAGCCTGCCTGCAACGCGGCCTGCTCACTGGCGACATCAGCACCCAGACTCTGCAGCGTGCCCGCATAACCGGCCATGTCGGCCGAATGCGCCAGCATCGCC
>DASQRI010000168.1:0-4051 GCA_035642975.1 Mycobacterium sp. | reverse complement strand
CGCCCGGCGATGCCAATGGATCCCCGGGAGGCGGCGGGGGCGCCAACGGATTCGCCGGCGGTGGCGGCGGTGCCGCCAACGGGTCGGCGGGAGGCGGGGGTGCCAGCGGGTCGCCGGGCGGTGGCGGCGGACCCGGGGCGTCCACCCCGGGCGCGGGCGGTGGCGGCTCAGGGTCGGCAAGCGCCGAACCGCTGCCCAAAGTCAGCACAGCGGCCGCCCCCATTGCGCTGAGCGCAGCGGCCAGCGGACCCTTATTCCATCGCGACATACCTATCCCTCCCAGTCACGGTCTCAACCCAGTATGCAGTAGCAGCGGGCCCGACTATTAATCCAGCGGTCGCCGCGCGGCCCCGGCGTCGGCCACTGCCAGGCCCCTGACCTGCTGTTTTATCGCCCAGTCGAGTGGCGAATGTTACGGCCGGCCGGTGGTGGGCACGTCGAACAGCTGCCGCTCAACGGTCATCCCCGCGGCCCCGAAGCCGATCAATGTCGCCGAGGCTGCCAGCATCGTTAGCATGCCGTGCTCGTAGAACAGCCCGCCGGCGAACGATCCCGCCATGATGCCGATCTGAAACGCCGCCATGTACAGCCCTGACGCGCCGTCCGGATCGTCCGCGCCGGCGCGCATCGCCGCGTTCTGCAGCATGGGCGACACCGCGTTGGCGGTGCCACCCCACAGCGCGATCGCGAAGATCCCGATCAGAACCGTCGCCGTCGGGGGCAGCCGGTGCAACGCCAACCCGGTCAGCACCAGGAACGTCACGTACAGCGCCGCCATGCAACTGATGGCGGCGGCCCGGGGTCGATGGTCCATCGGCTTCCCGACCAGCGGCATCGCCAGCAGGCCCGCGATCCCGTAGGTGGCCAGCAGCCAGGCGATATCGGGGCCGCGGATCCCTACGACGTCGCGGACGATGACCGCAAAGAAGGTGTAGGACATGTAGTGCCCGGTGACCGCGATCATCGTGAGCAAGCTCACGATGACCAACCGTCGATTGCGGTGGTGGCGCGCGCCCCTGCCGACGGACGCGAGCTGGTCGTCGCGAAGCGTCATGGGCGGCAACATGATCCAGGCCGCCACCGTCACCACGGCGGCCAACACGGTCACCGCCGCGACCGCGACGCGCCAGTTCCACGCCAGGCTCATCGCCGCCGTCGCCGGGCTACCCACCACGACAGCCAGGCTGATGCCGACGTAGATCATCGTCGTCGCGCGTCCGGAGTGGCTGGCCGGAACCAACCGGGTGGCGATCGGCGCGATGACGGACAGGATCAGCCCGTGGGTGACCGCTGACAGCGCTCGTCCGCCGGCCAGCACCACGAAGTTGGGCGCCGCCGCCGAGATGAGTTGCGAGACGGTCAAGCAGGACAGCGAGAGCAGCAGCGCACGGCGGCGTGGCCAGTGTGCGGTCCAGCGGACCAGTGGAATGGTTGTGACGGCGGCGACCAGGGCATACCAGGCCAGCAAGGTGCCGACCATCGGAATGCTGACGTGCAAGTCTCGCGCGATCGCGGGCAACGCGCCGACTGGCAACAGCTCAGCGGTGACATAAGTAAACGCCGCAGCGGCCAGAACTGCCAGCTGAACGCCAATTCGAGGAGTCCAGGGCCCGCTCGTAGCGGTGCGCCCTTCGGCGGTTTGGGCTGGCGCCACGGGCACTACTCAACCACGCATGGCAAGCATCCCGTTAACGATCAGGAGCGGACGAGTCGCGCGATGGCGGCAGAGGCTTCGGCGAGCTTCTGGTCGGCCTCGGAGCCGCCCTCAGCGACCGCGCGCGTGACGCAGTGTCCAAGGTGCTCGTCGAGCAGGTTCAGCGCGACCGACCGCAGCGCGTTGTTGGCGGCGCTGATCTGGGTGAGGACGTCGATGCAGTACTTGTCGTCGTCGATCATCTTGGCGATGCCGCGCACCTGCCCCTCGATGCGCCGCAGCCGTTTGGCGTAGTTGTCCTTCTGCGACGAGTATCCGCGTGCGGGTGCCATCTGCCCCTCCAGCATCTTTCTGATCGTGCCCGGCCGACCGCGACACGGCGATATTGTGCATCATCGCGACGGGCGGTGTTGAAACTATTGTCAATGTCGGCCGGAGACGGCGCCACAGCGCCCTGGTGAATCGGCGTTTCGTCAGCATACCGCTATACCCGGTGGGGGTATAAAAACGATTTTGGGCCGACCTGCCGCTACGCGCATACTTGGGCCATGCCCCCAACCAATGCTCCTGGCAGCGAATCGTCGTCCACCGTCGACATCAAGCCCCGCAGTCGTGAGGTCACCGACGGTCTGGAGAAGGCCGCGTCGCGGGGGATGTTGCGGGCGGTAGGGATGGACGACGACGACTTCGCCAAGCCGCAGATCGGGGTGGCGTCGTCGTGGAACGAGATCACGCCCTGCAACCTGTCGTTGGACCGGCTGGCCAAGGCGGTGAAGGAGGGCGTGTTCGCCGCCGGCGGCTATCCGCTGGAGTTCGGCACGATCTCGGTGTCCGACGGCATCTCAATGGGCCATGACGGCATGCATTTCTCATTGGTGTCCCGCGAGGTGATCGCCGACAGTGTGGAAGTCGTCATGCAGGCCGAGCGCCTCGATGCCTCGGTCCTGTTGGCCGGCTGCGACAAGTCGCTACCCGGCATGCTGATGGCCGCAGCGCGATTGGACCTGGCCGCGGTGTTCCTCTACGCGGGATCGATCCTGCCGGGGCGGGCGAAGCTCTCCGACGGCACCGAGCGTGACGTGACGATCATCGACGCGTTCGAAGCCATTGGCGCGTGTGCCCGCGGCTTGATGCCGCGCGAGGACGTCGACGCGATCGAGCGGGCCATCTGCCCCGGCGAGGGCGCGTGCGGCGGCATGTTCACCGCCAACACGATGGCCAGTGCGGCCGAAGCGCTGGGAATGTCGTTGCCCGGGAGCGCGGCGCCGCCGGCCACCGATCGCCGCCGCGACGGGTTCGCGCGGCGCAGCGGTGAGGCCGTCGTCGAGTTACTGCGTCGCGGGATCACCGCCCGCGACATCCTGACCAAGGAGGCCTTCGAGAACGCCATTGCGGTGGTGATGGCATTCGGAGGCTCGACCAATGCGGTGCTGCACCTGCTCGCTATCGCGCACGAGGCCGACGTCAAGTTGTCCCTCGAGGATTTTCGCCGCGTCGGCGCGCAGGTGCCACATCTGGCCGACGTCAAGCCTTTCGGACGGCATGTGATGTTCGACGTCGACCGCATCGGCGGCGTTCCAGTCGTCATGAAAGCACTGCTTGACGCCGGGCTGCTGCACGGCGACTGCCTGACGGTGACAGGCAAGACGATGGCCGAGAACCTCGCGCGCATCGCGCCGCCCGACCCGGACGGCAAGGTGCTGCGAGCATTGGACAACCCGATCCATCCCACCGGGGGCATCACGATCCTGGGCGGATCGCTGGCGCCCGACGGCGCGGTGGTGAAGTCGGCCGGATTCGACTCAGACGTGTTCGAAGGCACCGCAAGGGTTTTCGAGCGCGAGCGGGCAGCACTGGATGCCCTCGAAGATGGCACCATCACGCACGGCGACGCGGTGGTGATCCGCTACGAAGGCCCCAAGGGCGGCCCCGGTATGCGGGAAATGCTGGCGATCACCGGAGCTATCAAGGGCGCCGGCCTGGGCAAGGATGTGCTGCTGTTGACCGACGGCCGGTTCTCCGGCGGCACCACCGGACTGTGCGTCGGCCATATTGCTCCTGAGGCGGTCGATGGTGGACCGATCGCGTTCCTGCGCGACGGCGACCGGATTCGGCTCGACGTCGCCGACGCGACGCTGGACGTTTTGGTCGATCCCGACGAGTTCGCCTCCCGCCGTGACGGTTTCACTCCGCTCCCGCCGCGCTTTAACACGGGCGTGCTGGCCAAGTACGTCAAGCTGGTCGGCTCGGCGGCCACCGGAGCGGTCTGCGGGTAGCTAGGGCCGCAACCGCCTCTCCCCGCTCGCATCCTGCGGCCGGGTCAGCTCATTCTGCGCCCGCGTCAGGCTGACGTTGAGCTACGCGCGCGCATACCGAAGTACATCGCGTTCAAGCCCA
>DASQRI010000167.1:0-3591 GCA_035642975.1 Mycobacterium sp. | reverse complement strand
TCGAACGGCTGCAGCGGCCCACTCTTGTCATGGCTCCCAACAAGACGTTGGCCGCGCAGTTGGCTAACGAGCTACGAGAGATGTTGCCGCACAACGCCGTCGAATACTTCGTCTCGTACTACGACTATTACCAGCCTGAGGCCTACATCGCGCAGACCGATACCTACATCGAGAAGGACAGCTCGATCAACGACGACGTGGAGCGGCTGCGGCACTCGGCGACGTCGTCGCTGCTGTCGCGGCGCGACGTGGTGGTGGTGGCGTCGGTGTCCTGCATCTACGGCCTGGGCACGCCGCAGTCCTACCTGGACCGCTCGGTCGAGTTGCAGGTGGGCACCGAGGTGCCCCGCGACGGGCTGCTGCGGCTGCTGGTCGACGTGCAGTACAGCCGCAACGACCTGTCGTTCACCCGCGGCTCGTTCCGGGTCCGCGGCGACACCGTCGAGATCATCCCGTCCTACGAGGAGCTGGCGGTCCGCATCGAGTACTTCGGCGACGAGATCGAGGCGCTGTACTACCTGCACCCGCTCACCGGTGACGTGGTGCGCAAGGTCGACTCGCTGCGCATCTTCCCGGCCACCCACTATGTCGCCGGCCCAGAGCGGATGGCGCATGCCATTTCGACCATCGAGGAAGAACTGGCCGAGCGGCTCGCCGAGCTGGAGGGCCAGGGCAAGCTACTGGAAGCCCAGCGGCTACGGATGCGGACGAACTACGACGTCGAGATGATGCGCCAGGTCGGCTTCTGCTCGGGGATCGAGAACTACTCTCGGCACATCGACGCCCGCGGGCCCGGCTCGCCGCCCGCCACGCTGCTGGACTACTTCCCGGAAGACTTCCTGTTGGTCATCGACGAGTCGCACGTGACGGTGCCGCAGATCGGCGGGATGTACGAGGGCGACATGTCCCGCAAACGGAACCTGGTGGAATACGGGTTCCGGTTACCGTCGGCGTGCGATAACCGACCGCTGACCTGGGAGGAGTTCGCCGACCGGATCGGGCAGACGGTGTATCTGTCGGCCACCCCGGGCCCCTATGAGCTCAGCCAGGCGGCCGGCGAGTTCGTCGAGCAGGTCATCCGCCCGACCGGACTGGTCGACCCGCAGGTCGTGGTGAAGCCGACCAAGGGGCAGATCGACGATCTGATCGGCGAAATCCGTAAACGCACCGAGTTGGATCAGCGGGTGCTGGTGACGACGCTGACCAAGAAAATGGCCGAAGATCTCACCGACTACCTGCTGGAGACCGGGATCCGGGTGCGCTACCTGCACTCCGAAGTCGACACCCTGCGCCGGGTGGAGCTGCTGCGTCAGCTGCGGCTGGGCGACTACGACGTGCTGGTCGGCATCAACTTGCTGCGGGAGGGCTTGGACCTGCCGGAGGTGTCGTTGGTCTCGATCCTCGACGCCGACAAGGAGGGCTTCCTGCGGTCGTCTCGCAGCCTGATCCAGACCATCGGCCGCGCCGCCCGCAACGTGTCCGGCGAGGTCCACATGTACGCGGACAAGATCACCGACTCGATGAAAGAGGCGATTGACGAGACCGAGCGGCGGCGGGCCAAGCAAGTCGCCTACAACGAGGCCAACGGCATCGACCCGCAACCGCTGCGCAAGAAGATCGCCGACATCCTCGACCAGGTCTATCGCGAGGCCGACGACACCGAGGCCGTCGAGATCGGCGGCTCCGGTCGTAACTCGTCGCGGGGCCGCCGGGCGCAGGGCGAGCCCGGCCGCGCGGTCAGCGCCGGGGTGTTCGAAGGACGTGACACCGCCAACATGCCGCGCGCCGAGCTGGCTGACCTGATCAAAGACCTCACCGCGCAGATGATGGCCGCGGCCCGCGACCTGCAGTTCGAGCTGGCCGCCCGGTTCCGCGACGAGATCGCCGACCTCAAGAAAGAGCTGCGCGGAATGGACGCTGCCGGTCTGAAGTGAGCGCACCCCACCGCACCACGGCCATCGGCGGCTGGCGCGAGCTGTTGGGCCCCAGGTATCTGGGAACGTCGACGCTGCTCGCCGGCGCGGTGGCGCTGTATGCGACGAACGAGTTCGTGACGGTCAGCCTGCTGCCGACCGCGATCGCCGACATCGGCGGTGAGCGACTTTATGCGTGGGTGACCACCCTGTACCTGGTGGGGTCGGTCGTCGCGGCCACCATGGTCAACGCGGCCCTGCTGCGCGTCGGAGCACGGTGGTCGTTTCTGTTGGGGCTGGCGGTGTTTGGGCTCGGCAGCGTGGTGTGCACGATGGCGCCCAGCATGGAGATCCTGTTGGTGGGTCGCACTGTGCAGGGGGTGGCCGGAGGCCTGCTGGCCGGCTTGGGCTATGCGCTGATCAACGCCGCTCTGCCGCAATCGCTGTGGACCAGGGCGTCGGCGTTGGTGTCGGCCATGTGGGGTGTTGCGACGGTGGCGGGGCCGGCTGCTGGCGGTCTTTTTGCGCAGTTCGGTTTGTGGCGTTGGGCATTCGGCGCGATGGCGATGCTGACCGTGGCGATGGCCGTACTGGTTCCGTTGGTGCTGCCGGCCGGTCGGGCAGATTCCGGCGATGCCGGGTCGGCGCTGAAGGTGCCGGTGTGGTCGTTGTTGCCGTTGAGTGCCGCGGCGCTGACAGTCAGTGTCGCCCAGGTTCCACAGCGCCTCGCCGCGACGGCGACGTTGCTTGCGCTCAGCCTGATCTTGGTCGTCGTGTTCCTGCTCGTCGATCGCCGGATGCCTGTAAAAGTGTTGCCGCCCAGTGCTTTCGGTGCCGGCCCGCTGAAGTGGATCTATCTGACCTTGGCGGTGCTGATGGCCACGGCCATGGTGGACATGTATGTGCCGCTGTTCGGGCAACGGCTGGCGCATCTGCTCCCCGTCACCGCCGGGTTCCTGGGTGCTGCGCTGGCGGTCGGCTGGACCGTCAGCGAGATCCTCAGTGCGTCGCTGAGCAGCAGGCCGGTCATCAACCGCGTGGTCGTCGTCGCGCCGGTCGTCATGGTGGCGGGTTTGATATTGGCGGCGGCCACCCAAATCGACAACGCGCCGGTCGGCCTTGTCCTGACGTGGGCCCTGGCGCTGACGATTGTCGGGAGCGGCATCGGCGCGGCCTGGCCGCATCTGTCGGCTTGGGCGATGCAATGCGTCGACCTCGCGACGGAAGGCCCGGCCGCGGCCGCAGCGATCAACACCGTGGAGTTGATAGCCGGAGCCTTCGGAGCAGGGCTGGCCGGTGTCGCGGTCAACGGCGCGCAGGACGACGTCGTGATGGCCGCGCGGACGCTGTTCGCGGTGTTCACACTGGTTGGCGCGGCGGGCGCGTTTGCCGTCTATCGTGCCACCCGCAAATTGCGCTGACCAGCCGACGGCGGTCTACAGCCGCTGAATTGTCTTCGCGCGCAGACAGTCCGTGGAATTGTTGGTCAGTCGGGCTCGTCTTCGGCACTGAGCACAGCGGCGACGCCGTCGATCTCGCCCAGCACCTGTGCCGCGTTGCCGATTCTGGCGCCCGACAACGTTATCGTCACCCCGACCTGATCACGCTCGATGTCATGAGGGTCTGCGTCGAGTTCGTTGAGCTGCCATTTCCGCTGCCCGCAGGCCAGCAGCATTTG
>DASQRI010000166.1:0-15007 GCA_035642975.1 Mycobacterium sp. | reverse complement strand
TCGAAACGATGACCGCGACGCCGCAGAACGGCGGCGCCCTTCCTCATCGGCAACACGTTGGGGGGCCCAGCGGTGAGGACGAAAGTTAGATGATGAGCAAGCCTAATGTGACCAAACACGTGACCATCGGCCATGAAAACGGCCCCCGGAGTGATCTCCGGGGGCCGTTTCTACTAGTAGCGGGGACAGGATTCGAACCTGCGACCTCTGGGTTATGAGCCCAGCGAGCTACCGAGCTGCTCCACCCCGCGACGGGTAAATACCAGGTTACCGAACGCTCGCGAGGCCACCAAATCGCGCGCTCAGCAGCCGTGCCGGGATAAGAGCCCAGGCAAGCCGTGACGCAGGACACCGTCGGCGACCGTGTCAGTGCGATGGCGGGCTCAACCCGTACCGCTGCCTGATGTCGTCCATCCAGTCCGGAGCCCCGTAGGTCAGCCCATATTTGTCGGCCAGCTCGCCGAACTCGGGCAGCTCGTGCAGGACCTTGGCGACCGAATCATTCGCATGCTCGACGAGCAGCTCGCCGAGCTCCCGGAAGTAATTTTCGAATCCACCCGGAGTGATGACCTCGATGATGCGGCCGGGCTCGCTGCCGGCGTTCCACATCGCGTGCATCTGCCCACGCGGCTTGGTGATGTAGCCCCCGGGACCGAGGACGACTTCACTGTCATCAGAGCGGAAGCCGATCTCACCTGCCAGCACGATCGAGTGCTCGTCCTCGCGGGTATGGCGGTGCGCCGCGGTGAGCAAGCCAACCTCGAATGGATGCTCGACGATAGAGACCTCGCCTCCATTAGTGCGGCTGGATAGCTTGAACACGGCCCCAAAACCCGGGAGCGCTACGTACTCCCCTTCCCCAGGCTGCACGACCGTCACCGGAATCTTATTCAAGTCGGTCATCCGGCACACCTCCTCGCTGGAGCAAGCGCGGTTACTTGGTGTTGTTGTACTTGTTGATCGCGTCGTCGAGGCGCTGCAGCGCCGATCCATACGCGGCGAAGTCGCCGGACTTCTGCGCGTCGCGCGCCGCACCGATCGCCGTGTCGATGTCTTTGAGGGCGGCAGCCTTAGCCGGGGACAGGGTGACGGCCCCGTCCGGCGACGGCGGGACAGCCGCAGCAGCCGGCGGCGCAGGCGCGGGCACCTCGCCCGCCGGCGGGTTGCCTGGCGCATTGGCGGGTGCACCCCCTTCGGTGGGCGCGATCCCGGTTGCGGTCGCACCCGCACCGGGCCCGAACAGACCGGTCAGCGCGTCCCCGACGGTGGGTCCGTAGCCGATTTTGTCGTTGTACATCATCGCCACCCGAATCAGGCGGGGATACGACGAGGCCGCGTCGCTGGAGCCCGGTGAGGCGTAAACCGGTTCGACATAAAGCAAGCCGCCCTGGGCGACCGGCAGCGTGAGCAGATTGCCCCACTTGATCCGGTTCTGGTTGTCGCGCCCGATCACGCCGAGGTCCTGCGAGACCGCCGGGTCGGTGGTGATCGCGTTGTTGGCCAGCTTCGGCCCGTTGACTTGCCCGGGAATCGTCAGCACGGTGATCTTGCCGTAGGTCCCCGGATCGGAACTGGCGCTGATGTAGGCGGCCAAGTAGTCGCGCTTGAACCTGTTCATCGCGCTGATGAGCTGATAGGCAGGCGAATCATCGCCCTTGGCAATGTTTTTCGCGACGATGTAGTACGGCGGCTGATAACTGCTCGCCGTCGGGTTCGGGTCCAGTGGCACGTCCCAGAAATCTGAAGTGGAAAAGAACGTCACCGGGTCGTTGACGTGATACTTAGCCAGCAGCATGCGCTGCACCTTGAACAGGTCTTCGGGATAGCGCAGGTGGGCGGCCAATTCGGCGGTGATGTCGCTCTTGGGTTTGACCGTGCCGGGAAAGACCTTCATCCACGCTTTGAGCACCGGGTCGCGCTCATCCTGCTGATAGAGCGTCACGGTTCCGTCGTAGGCATCGACGGTGGCTTTCACCGAGTTACGGATGTAGGACACCTGCTTGTCGGGCACCAGCCGGTTGAACGCCACTTCGGTGGAGTCGGCGGTGGCCGACGACAGCGACGTGAGCTCGGAGTACGGGTAATTGTCCAGCGTGGTGTACCCGTCCAGGATCCACACCAGCCGCTTGTTGACGATCGCCGGGTACACGCTGCTGTCGGTCGTCAGCCACGGCGCCACCGCCTCCACCCGCTGCGCGGGATCGCGGTTGAACAGGATCTTGCTGTTTGATCCGATCACATTGGAGAACAAGAAGTTTCGCTCGGCGAACTTTGCGGCGAAAACGCTACGTGATACCCAGCTGCCAAGCCGAACTCCGCCGCCTCCGGTGTAGGTGTAGTTCTTGGCCTCGGTGTTGGTCTCGTAATCGTATTCGCGGTCGACACCGTTCTTTCCGACGATCGCGTAGTCGGCGGGCGTGCTGGCTATCACCGGTCCGAAGTAGACGCGCGGCTGGTCCAGCGGAGCCGGCCCGGTGGACAACACACTGCCGTTGGCGCCGACTACGTTGACCAGGAACTCCGGGTAACCGCCGTTCTGGTTGGGGTCGTTGGCGATGCCGCGCACGGTATTGGCCGGCGAGGCGATGAACCCGTTGCCGTGGGTATAGACGGTGTGCCGGTTGATCCAGTCCCGTTGGTTGTCGATCAGATGGTCGGGGTTGAGCTCGCGGGCTGCCACCACGTAATCGCGCAGGTTGCCGTCGCGGTCGACATAGCGGTCGATGGACAACTGGTCGGGGAAGTAGTAGAAGTTCTTGGCCTGCTGAAACTGGGTGAACGCCGGGCTGATGATGGTGGGGTCAAGCAGCCGGATGTTGGACGTGGTGGCACGGTCGGAGGCGACCTGCTGGGCGGTTGTCTGGCCATCGCCGCTGTAGTCGCGATAGGTCACCACGTCATCGGTCAGGCCGTAGGCTTGCCGGGTCGCGGCGATGCTTCGGCTGATGTATTCACGTTCCTTTTGCGCCGCATTGGGTTTGACGCTGATCTGCTCGACAACCAGTGGCCAGCCGGCGCCGACGATCATCGATGACAGCAGCAAGAGCACCAGACCGATGGCCGGAATCCGTAAGTCCCGCAACACAATCGCTGAGAACACCGCAGCAGCGCAGATCAATGCGATGGCCAACAGGATCAACTTAGCGGGCAACACCGCGTTGATATCGGTGTACCCGGCCCCGGTGAACGGCTTCCCGGAGCGGGTGTGGGACAGCAACTCGTAGCGGTCCAGCCAGTAGGCAGCCGCCTTGAGCAGCACCAAGGTTCCGACCAGACTGATCAACTGGATGCGCGCCGAACGGCTCAGCGCGCCAGTGCGACCGGACAGCCGAATACCACCAAAAATGTAGTGCGACAACAGATTCGCCACGAACGCCAAAAACACCGCCACAAACAAGAAGCTGAGCACCAGCCGGTAGAACGGCAGGTCGAAGGCATAGAAGCCGAGGTCTTTACCGAATTGCGGATCATGGATACCGAAGTCACTGCCATGCATGAACAGCTGGATACGCACCCAATAGGTCTGCGCGACAATCCCGGCGAGCAGGCCGATCGCCACCGGGACGCCGGTTCCGATCACACGCAGCCTCGACATCACCACGCTGCGGTACCGCGCGACTGGATCATTGCCGTTGCTCGGGACGAACACCGGTCGGGTGCGGTAGGCCAGCGCCAGGCCGCCGAACACGATGCCGCCGACCAGCAGGCCGACCGCCACGAACACGATCATCCGGGTCACTAGGACGGTGGTGAACACCGACCGATAGCCCAGCTCGCCGAACCAGAGCCAGTCGACGTACGCGTCAATCAGTCGCGGGCCGACCAACAGCAGCCCGATAATGGTCAGGGCAATCGCGACGAGAGTCCGGCTGCGTCGAGTCAGCTTCGGCATTCTGGCGGCGGGCCGCATCCCCACTAGCTACACTCCCTGCTCGGTTGTGCTCGACGTTTCAACTGTACGCACCTTTGTGATTCGCCCCGGGCGTCTAGCAGCTCGGCGGCTGACGGCCGGAGGTCACTGCGTGCAGCGCGTCCACTGCCGCGCCGAGGTTCTCGACCTTGACCAATTGCAGCCCGGCCACCTTGTCGGAGTTTGCCTCGTAGCAGTTCTCGGCCGGCACCAGAAACACCGTCGCCCCGGCATCGCGGGCGGCGGTCATCTTGTGCACGATGCCACCGATGCGGCCCACCCCGCCGTCCGGCTTGATCGTGCCGGTGCCTGCGACGAACTTCGAGCCGGCAAGGTTGCCGGTGGTGAGTTTGTCGATGACCGCCAGGCTGAACATCAAACCCGCCGAGGGCCCGCCAACGTTGGCAAGGTTGAAATCGACCGCGAACGGCGCCCAGGGCGCATCCGTCACCGAGACGCCGACAAAGCCGTACTTGCGATCGGGGTTGCTGCCCAACGTGATCTGGGCGATCCCGGGCGACGCGTTTTTGCGACGGAACCCGATCGCGACCGGTTGCCCGGGTTTGGTGGACTTCAGCAGGGACGTGAACTGCTCCACGGTGGACACCGGCTTGCCGTTGACCGCCTCGACGGCGTCACCGGAGTGCAGCTTGCCCACCGACGGCCCGGGATCGGTCACCGTCACGACCGTGACCGCCTGCGGGTACTTCAGATAGCCCAGCGCCGCGAACTCGGCGTTGTGCTCGGACTGCTTGAAGTCGGCGTCGTTGGCCTTGTCGATTTCGTCTCGCGAGCTGCCCGGCGGGTAGACCAGGTCGCGCGGCATCAGCTGTTCCTGCCCGGAAAGCCACAACGTCAGCGCCTCCGCCAGGCTGAGGTCGTCACGCTGAGACACCGTCGTCATGTCCAGGTGGCCCGTCGTCGGGTGCGTCTGAGTCCCCTTGATGTCGACCACCTGCTTGCCGTCGACTTCGCCGAGCGTGTCGAACGCCGGGCCCGGGCCGAGTGACACGTAGGGCACCGTCACCACCGCAAGCAGCACACCGAAAACCACGATCGGCACCAGCGCCACGATCAGCGTCAGAATCCGCCTGTTCACGTCGCTAAGACTAGACGGACTGATCTCACACCCCAGTTCACTCAGAGCGTGATGGAGGGTCGCGCGCCGTGCCCTGCTGATGAGTACCGTTGTGGGCATGGCTGACCTGCCTTTCGGGTTCTCTCCCGGAGACGACCCAGACCGCGACAAACGCGGGGAAAACGAACCCGAATCCGGTTCGGGATCTGCTGACCCATTCGGCCTGGGCGGCCTCGGCGGCGAGTTCGACATGGCCGACCTGGGCCAGATTTTCACCCGTCTCGGGCAGATGTTCAGCGGTGCCGGCTCGCCGATGGCCGGCGGGCAAGCCTCCGGGCCGGTGAACTACGAGCTCGCCCGGCAGTTGGCGTCGAGTTCGATTGGATTTGTGGCGCCGATCCCGGCCGCCACCAACCAGGCGATCGGCGATGCCGTCCACCTCGCTGAGACCTGGCTCGACGGGGTGACCGCGCTGCCGGCCGGCACCAACAGGACGATCGCCTGGACGCCCAACGACTGGGTGGACAACACCATGGAAACCTGGAAGCGCCTGTGCGATCCGATGGCCCAGCAGATCGCGACGGTGTGGGCGGCGGCGTTGCCCGACGAGGCCAAGAACATGGCCGGCCCGCTGCTGTCGATGATGTCGCAAATGGGCGGCATGGCATTCGGCTCGCAGCTGGGCCAGGCGCTGGCCCGATTGTCCAAAGAAGTGCTGACGTCGACCGACGTCGGTTTACCGTTGGGACCCAAGGGAATTGCCGCACTGCTGCCAGATGCCATCGAGTCCTTCGCCGCAGGGCTCGAGCAGTCCCGCAGCGAGGTCGTCACCTTCCTGGCGGCCCGTGAGGCCGCCCATCACCGGTTGTTCAGTCATGTGCCGTGGCTGTCCGGTCAGCTGCTCGGCGCCGTCGAGGCCTACGCCAAGGGCATGAAGATCGACATGCACGGGATCGAGGAGTTGGCCCGCGACTTCAACCCGGCGTCGCTGAACGATCCGGCCGCCTTCGAGCAGCTGCTGACCCAGGGGGTGTTCGAGCCCAAGGCCACACCGGAGCAGACCCAGGCGCTGGAACGGCTCGAGACGCTGTTGGCCCTGATCGAGGGCTGGGTGCAGACGGTGGTGACGGCCGCGCTCGGCGACCGCATCCCCGGCGCCGCGGCCCTCGGTGAGACGCTGCGCCGCCGACGGGCCACCGGCGGACCGGCCGAGCAGACCTTCGCCACGCTGGTCGGCCTGGAGCTACGGCCGCGCAAGCTGCGGGAGGCCGCGGCGCTGTGGGAGCGACTGACCCAGGCCGCCGGTGTCGATGCCCGCGATGCGGTCTGGCAGCACCCCGATCTGCTGCCCGAGTCGGAGGATCTCGACGACCCGGCCGGTTTCATCGACAGGGTCATCGGCGGCGACACCAGCGGGATCGACGAGGCGATCGCCGAGTTCGAGCGGGGCACCGATCCCGGCCCCCCCGACGGCCCTGTGGACAGCTGAGCCGCCCGTCCCGGCTGCCGTGACACAGTGCCAGGATGGCGCAGCCCACGCCGTCGCTGTACGCGCTGGACCCCGCGCTGCCGGTGCTGCTGCGCCCCGACGGCGCCGTACAGGTGGGCTGGAGTCCGCGCCGCGCCGTGCTGATCCGCCCGCCGCGCGGATTGAGCGCCGCCGGGTTGGCGACACTACTGCGGGCCATGCATTCGCCGGTGCCGATGAGCGAGCTGCAACGTCAGGCCGTCGGGCTGACCGACGGTGAATTGAGCGATCTGATCGGGCAATTGGTGGCGACGGGAGTCGCCACCCGTGGTTGCCGGCAGCGGCCGGGCCGCTCGGCGTCGATCCGGGTGCACGGACGCGGCCCGCTGTCAGAGCTGCTCGTCGAGGCGCTGCGCTGTTCGGGTGCCCGGGTCAAGCAGAGCAGCCAACCCCATGCCGCGGTCACCTCCGCCGAAGCCGACCTGGTGGTGCTGTCCGACAACCTGGTCACCGACCCGCGGATGCTGCGCGAGTTGCACAACCACGGCGTCGCGCACCTCGCGGTCCGGGTGCGCGACGGCACCGGCCTGGTCGGCCCGCTCGTCGTGCCCGGTGTCACCAGCTGCTTGGCCTGCGCCGACCTACATCGCCGGGACCGTGACGCGGCGTGGCCCGCCGTCGCCGCACAGCTGCGCGACACCGTCGGCGTGGCCGACCGAGCGACCCTGCTGGCCACCGCGGCGCTGGCGCTCAGCCAAGTCAACCGGGTGATCAGCGCGGTCCGCGGTTCGGAAGCCGGGCCTTCTCCGGAGCCGCCCGCTTCGTTGAACGCCACGCTGGAGTTCGACGTCCACGCCGGCTCGATCGCGGTGCGGCAATGGCCCAGGCATCCGCTGTGTTCATGCTGACAGCGGCTGTTGCCAGATCGATGACGGCGAGCGGCCACCGGTCATGGATGATGGTGATGTGGCAGACATCAAACGCGGCGGCGCAGCGCGCAACGCGAAGCTAGCCGGCCTGGCGGGCGGGATCGCAGGCCGGACCGCGCTCGGGTTCGGCAAGCGGCTCGCCGGTAAGTCGCAGGACGAGGTCAACGCCGAACTGATGGAGAAGGCGGCCAAGCAGCTGTTCACCGTTCTCGGCGAGCTCAAGGGCGGCGCGATGAAGGTCGGCCAGGCCCTATCGGTGATGGAAGCCGCGATCCCCGAAGAGTTCGGCGAGCCCTACCGCGAAGCGCTGACGAAACTGCAAAAGGACGCGCCACCGCTGCCCGCCGACAAGGTGCACCGGGTGCTCGACGCGCAGTTGGGCACCAAATGGCGGCAGCGGTTCTCCGATTTCGATGACACCCCGGTGGCATCGGCCAGCATCGGCCAAGTGCACAAGGGGGTGTGGTCCGACGGTCGAGAGGTCACCGTCAAAATCCAGTACCCCGGCGCTGATGAAGCGTTGCGGGCCGACCTGAAGACGTTGCGGCGCATGATCGGAGTGGTCAAACAGCTCGCACCAGGCGTGGACGTCCAGGGCGTGGTCGACGAGCTGATCGAGCGCACCGAGATGGAGCTCGACTACCGGCTGGAAGCAAACAACCAGCGCGCGTTCGCCAAGGCCTACGAAGGCGACCCGCACTTCCTGGTCCCGCACGTGGTGGCCAGCGCCCCGAAAGTCGTGATTCAGGAATGGATCGACGGCATCGCGATGTCGGACATCATTCGCGACGGCACCGTCGAACAGCGCGACCTGCTGGGCACCCGGCTGGCCGCATTCATCTTCGACTCACCAGGCCGGCTGGAGATGATCCACGGCGACGCCCACCCCGGCAACTTCATGCTGCTGGCCGACGGGCGGATGGGCGTCATCGACTTCGGCGCGGTTGCGCCGATGCCCGGCGGCTTTCCGATCGAGCTCGGGATGACGATCCGGCTGGCCCGCGACAAGAACTACGACCTGGTGCTGCCAACGATGGAGAAAGCGGGCTTCATCCAGAAGGGCCAGCAGGTGTCGGTGCGCGACATCGACGAGATGCTGCGCCAGTACGTCGAACCGGTCGAGGTCGAGGTCTTCCACTACACGCGTAAGTGGTTGCAGCGCATGACCTATCGTCAGCTGAACCAGGGTGTCGCCCAGATCAAGACAGCCCGGCAGATGGATCTGCCGCCCAAGCTGGCGATCCCGATGCGGGTGCTCGCCTCGTCAATGGCGATCCTGTGCCAGCTGGATGCGCACGTGCCGACCCAGGCGCTCTCCAATGAGCTGGTTCCCGGCTTCGCCGAACCCGATATAGCAGCCATCTAGCGTCTTTCGATGCTCTAGGCGGCGACTTTGCGGGGACGTCCGCGCGGCCTCTTGCGGTTGACAACACAACCGCGGTCGAGGATCTCGCCGCCCCACACTCCCCACGGCTCGGCGCGTTCCAAAGCCGCGGCCAGGCAAGCGCTTCGAATCGGGCAGTCAGCGCACAACTCCTTGGCGCGTTCCAAATCCGACGGGCTGTCAGCGAACCACAGGTCGGGATCGCTGACATGACAAGGCAACTCCGGCTGCTGTTCGTCGGGCTCTGTTTCCGTCGACATGTCGTGTGCACCTGCTTCCTGGTCTGGCGAGCGTTGTTGCGGGGATCCGGACCAGTGGCGGGCTTGTCAGCCAAAAACTTTGGCCACGGATCCTGGTGACTTCGGGTCCGTGGCCAATTGGCTTGATAGTGGGCTGATTACCTAGGTAATGCCCCGATCCACGGACGGGTCGGTCGCGGCGGCGATGCGCTTGTGCGCAGCCGCCGATACGGCCGCTGCGGCATGGGCAGCATGGTGGGAGCCGATGTTGCCTGCCGTGCCGGCCGGGCGTACACCGAACGCGTTGCGATTGATCATCATGGCTCCCTCCTCTCGTCTAGGCACACGAAGATTGCGCTTCGAGGCTAAATGCTAGCAGCCTGACGCCGCAAGCGATTTTCTGACCTGGGCTTTCTGACCCTCTAGCTGCGGCTGCGGACCAGCTCCAGCACGTCCGGGCCGAACTGCTCGAGCTTGCGGGCGCCGATGCCGGGGATGGCGACCAGCGCGGCGTCGTCGGCGGGCAGCAACTCGGCGATCGCGATCAACGTGTTGTCGGTGAACACCACATAGGCCGGAACATTCATCTCCTTGGCGGTGCGCAGCCGCCAGTCCTTGAGCTGCAGCAGCAGCTCGTCGTCGATATCGGCTGCGCAGGTCTCACAGCGGCGCAGCATGATCGCCGCCGGCGTGGTCAGCTGGTTATTGCAAATGCGGCAGCGTGACGCGGCGCCACGGTTGCGCCGCGGCCGGCTCGCGCCGGCGTCGCCTTGGGTCTGCGGGGACAGGCCGTTGAGAAAACGGGACGGCTTGCGACTCTGTCGTCCGCCCGGGTTTCGGGACAGCGCCCAGCTGAGCGCCAAATGCGTTCTAGCCCTGGTGATTCCGACGTAAAGCAGCCGACGCTCCTCTTCGACCGCCTCGCTCTCGCCCCCGTGCGCCAACGCATGAGTGATCGGCAGCGTGCCATCGGCCAACCCCACCAGGAACACCGCATCCCACTCCAGGCCTTTAGCGGCGTGCAGCGAAGCCAGCGTCACACCCTGCACGACAGGTGGGTGGCGCGAGTCGGCGCGGGTCCGCAGCTCGGCCAGCAGATCGGGCAAGGTCAGCTGCGGCCGCAGTGCCACCTCTTCGTCGACCAATTCGGCCAACGCGACCAGGGCTTCCCAGCGTTCCCGGGCCCGGGTTCCCGTCGGCGGTTCGGCAGTCAGGCCCAACGGTTCGAGCAGCCCGCGGACCACCTCCGGCAGCGGCGATCGCAAGTGCGGCGGAGCCGGGCGCAGCGGGTCGCCGCCATCGGGCAACGCCGCGTCGCTGTCGGTGCCGCGGTTAGCCGCCCGCTGCAGCGCCAGCAGCGCCTGGCGGATCTCCTGACGACTGAAGAAGCCCTCGCCGCCGCGGACCTGATAGGCAATGCCGGCCTCGGTCAACGCCTCTTCGTAGACCTCGGACTGTGCGTTGATCCGGTAGAGCACCGCGATCTCGGCGGGCGGTGTGCCCGCCTCGACGAACTGCGAGATCGACGCTGCCACCGCGGCGGCTTCGGCAACCTCGTCGGGGTGTTCGCGAAACGTCGGAGTCGGTCCGGGGTCACGCTGGCCGACCAGGTGCAACTTGCTGCCGGCCACCCGCCCGCGTGCGGCGGCGATCACCCGGTTGGCCAGCGACACCACCTGCGGGGTCGACCGGTAGTCGCGTTCGAGGCGGACCACGCTGGCGTCCGGGAATCGCCGCGAGAAGTCCAGCAGGTAGCGGGGCGAGGCCCCGGTGAACGAGTAGATGGTTTGGTTGGCGTCGCCGACGACGGTCAGGTCGTCGCGGTCACCCAGCCACGCCGACAGCACGCGCTGCTGCAGCGGCGTCACGTCCTGGTATTCGTCGACGACGAAGCAGCGGTAGCGATCCCGGAACTCGTCGGCGACCGCGGCGTCGTCCTCGATCGCGGCGGCGGTGTGCAGCAACAGGTCGTCGAAATCGAGCAGTGCGACACCTTGGGCATCCCCGCGAGCCTTCAGCGACTCGTAAGACGCGTACACGGTGGCGACCTTCGCGGCGTCCAGCGGGACATCGCGTGCGGCGGCGGCCACCGCCTCGGGATACTGCTCGGGGGTGATCAGCGACGCCTTGGCCCATTCGATCTCACCGGCGACATCGCGGACGTCGTCGGTGCTCAGGTGCAGGCCGGCGCTGCTGGCGCCCCGGGCTACGACGGCGAACTTGGTCTCCAGCAACTGCCAGCCGGTGTCGCCGACCACCCGCGGCCAGAAATACCGCAGCTGCCGGTGCGCGGCGGCGTGAAACGTCACCGCCTGCACCGCCCCAACGCCGGAGCCGGTCTGCGCCGCGGCCCCCAATGCCCGCAACCGAGCGCGCATCTCACCGGCCGCACGCTGGGTGAATGTCACCGCCAGTACCTGACCCGCGGCCACGTGTCCGGTGGCGACGAGCTGGGCGATGCGGTGGGTGATGGTGCGGGTCTTGCCGGTTCCCGCGCCGGCCAGCACGCAGACCGGCCCGCGGGGAGCCAGCACGGCCTCGCGCTGCTCATCGTCGAGGTCGGCAATCAATGAGTCCGCGATCACCGGCATGGCGTCCATCTTGGCAGTGGTCGCCGACAAACGCCGGGTAGCGCCACGCCGCGGCATAACGCGGACGCACGTTATGTTTGACCCACTATGAGCAATGCTTCACTGACCATGTACACCACGTCGTGGTGTGGGTACTGCCATCGACTCAAGACGGTGTTGAAGTCCGCCGGAATCACCTATGACGAGGTCGACATCGAGGGGGATGCCGCGGCAGCGGAGTTCGTCGGCTCGGTCAACGGCGGCAACCGCACGGTTCCGACGGTGAAGTTCGCCGACGGGTCAACGCTGATTAACCCGGCCGTCGACGAGATCAAGGCGAAGCTGGCCCAGTTGGCCGGGTGACGTCAGGCCGCTTCGGCCCACGATTCGATGATCACCCGTGCGATTGAAACCGAGCCGGGCAGTAGCAGTTTGGATTCCGAGTCGCTGCTCCAGTCGCCGAGCGCCAGTGCGGTGCGCACTTCGTCGCGAGTGAACCATTCGGCCTCGGCGATCTCGCCGTCGTTGAAGGCGAAGGGCTGATCGGGATCGCCGATCGCATGGAAGCCGATCATCAGCGATCGCGGGAACGGCCACGGCTGGCTGCCGAGGTAGCGCACATCGCGGACGGTCAGCCCGATTTCCTCGTGGATCTCCCGGACCACACAGGTTTCGAATGATTCACCGGCTTCGACGAAACCGGCCAGCAGCGAGAACATCCGCTCCGGCCACACCGTCTGCCGGGCCAGCACCGCGCGGTCGCCGCCGTCATGCACAAGGCAGATCACGGCCGGGTCGATGCGCGGAAATTCCTCGCGACCGGTGACCGGGTTGAGCCGCGCCCAGCCCGCGCGGATCGGTTTTGTGGGTGAGCCGTCCACCGGGCTGAACCGGGCGCTGGCATGCCAATTCAGCAGCGCCGCGGCAGCCGACACCAGCTGCGCGCCGACGTCGTCGAAAAGTTGGCCCGCCCGGCGCAAGTCGGCCACTTCGGCCGTGACGTGGGGATCCTCGGGTGCTTCCAGCGGACCCCGAACCGCCCAGACATGTCGACCGTCCTCGATGCGGCCCAGGAACACCGCATCGGCCGGCGGTTTGTCGGCGAAAGCTTTTGCCTTGCCGAGTAGCACCCGTCCGTCGGCGACCATCACCTGATTGCGCGAGTCGAGCCGCAGCAGCGCCGCGTCGGCCCACCCGGCGGTGGCGGCATCGATGTCGGTGCGGACCTGGTCGGCCCGGTCGGCGCCGATGCGTGACAGCAGCGGCACACTTTTCAACTGGAAGTCCACGACTTCACCTCCCGGTGGCGACCCGCCGCGCCCGGCTTCGCCGCGCTTGCGATCGCCACGCTACTTTCCTGTGTTGCGGACATAGAGCAGCCGGTCGCCGGCCTCGATGGCGTCGACCTCTGGTGCGTCAACGCGCAGCAGTTGGCCGTCGCGAACCACACCGAGCACGATGTCGGAGAGGTGCCGCGGCGAGCCGCCGAGCTCGGTCTGCTCGACGTCACGCTCGGCGATGGCGAAGCCGTGGGCCGGTGACAGCAGGTCGTCGATCATCTCCACGACACTGGGCGTCGTGGTGGCCACCCCGAGCAGTCGACCGGCGGTTTCTGAGGAGACGACCACCGAATCCGCCCCGGATTGCTTGAGCAGATGCTGGTTTTCGGCCTCGCGGATCGACGCCACGATTTTGGCTTTCGGGGCGACTTCCCGGGCGGTGAGCGTGACCAGCGTTGCGGTGTCGTCGCGACCGGCGGCGACGACGATCGCCGACGCGTGCTGGGCCGAGGCAAGCCGCAACACGTCGGACCTGGTGGCGTCGCCGTGCACGGTGACCAGCCCGGCAGCCGTGGCATGGTCGAGCGCCGTCTGTTGGGTGTCGACGACGACGACGTCGCAGTTGGAGGTTTCGTCGTCGAGGATCGCAGCGACGGCAGATTTACCCTTGGTGCCATAGCCGACGACGACGGTGTGGTTGCGCACTCTGCTCCTCCAACGCTGAATCTTCCACGCTTGCCCGGACCGCTCGGTGAGCACCTGCAGTGTCGTGCCGACCAACACGACGAGGAACAGGATCCGCAGCGGGGTGAGGATCACAATGTTGGTGAGGCGGGCGACTTCGGTGTAGGGGGTGAGGTCGCCGTAACCGACCGTCGTCAGTGAGATCGTCGCGAAGTACACGCAGTCGATTACCGACAGCGGCACACCGCGTACGTCGGTGTATCCGTCGCGGCCCAGATAGACCGTGATCACCGCGACCAGTAACGCGAGCAGCGCGACCGCGACGCGCTTCCAGATCGCACGGACGGGACTGACTTGCGCCTCCGGAACGCGCAGCACGCCGACCAATGCATAGCCGGGCTGCGTGGTCAGCGACTCGTCGAGATCGCTTCGCCGACGGCTAACTTTGACCACAATTCATCGGCTCGGCCCGGCGCACGACACAATGTAACCATGACCGCCATCACACCCAGACCTCAACGGACCGCCAGCCAAGCGCCCGCATATCGCATCGCGGCGCTGCTGCTCGGCGTCGGCACCGTCCACTTCGTCGCGCCGAAACCGTTCGACGACATCATCCCGGTCGAGCTGCCCGGAAGCCCGCGTTTCTACACGTACGCGTCCGGCGTCGCCGAGATCGGCATCGGCGCATTATTGCTGGCGCCGCGCACCCGGCGGTTCGCCGCACTGGCGGCGGCCGCACTGTTCCTCGCGGTCTTTCCGGGCAACCTCAACATGTGCCGGTTGTGGTGGGACAAGCCGTGGCCGATGCGGATCTTCGCCCTCGCCCGGTTGCCCTTGCAGATTCCGATGATCACCGAGGCGCTCAAGGCCAGACGCAACGCCTAGTCGCGATCAGATCTAGCGCGGCGCGGCCAGCAGCGCGGCTAACTCGTCGGGTTGCGGCAGCACAGCCGGCTCGACGGTGTGGCCGCTCCGGACATAGTGAAAAGCGGTGCGCACCAACGACTCTTGGCACCCGCTGAGCGCGGACCAGGCCAGTCGGTAGACGCCGAGCTGGATAGCGGCCTGTCGGGCGGCCTCCGAGCCGTGTGGCGGCTCGCCGGTCTTCCAGTCCACGACGGTCGCGCCGCCGTCCGGCTCGGCGAACACCGCGTCGATGCGGCCACGCACTACGGTGTCGCCGATGGCCATCTCGAACGGGACCTCGACAGCCACCGGCGTACGCGCGGCCCACGGTGAGGCGAGGAAGGCCGCCTGCAAGGTGGCCAGCTCCTCGGCGTCGCGCTGGGCGATGTCGGTATCGGCGGCGCCGGGCAGGTCGGCAAGGTCGAACAGACGCTCGGTGCCATAGAAGCGTTCAACCCAGTCGTGGAATGCATTGCCCAGCAACGCGTGCGGGTCCGGACGTGCCGGCAGCCGGCGCATCAGTCGCTGTGCGGCGTGCTCGGGATCGCGGGCCAAA